>JANNTF010000762.1:0-22326 GCA_031403455.1 Alphaproteobacteria bacterium
GGCTTCGGCAAGCGTTGGGAGATCGAGATGGAGGATCCCGGCGCTGGCCGGCGGATCCGCCACGGCTACGACGTGGTCAATCTGTTCGACGCGATCGCCGAAAACTTTCGCGTGCCCATCGCTGCGGCCGATCGCAGCATCCGTTAGACTCGCGCAACGCTGGGAGGCATTCATGAAGATCCGTCGCCGTAACTTAGTCGCCACATCCGTTGGCCTCGCCGCCGGCACCTATCTGCCGATCACGTCCGAGCTGGCGCAGGCGCAGACGACGCGCACACTGATCGTCGCCGAGAAGGGCACGCCCGAAGGCATGGACGGCGACGCGCTCAAGGGCAACACGCAGCCTTGCGTGGTGCAGTGCTACGAAGGGCTCACGCGCTATGGCCGCACCACGCGCGACGGCCGGCCCTATCTCGATCCGACCAAGATCGAAGGCCATCTCGCCGAGAGCTGGACGGTGTCGCCCGATGGCAAGCGCTACGTCTTCAAGCTGCGCGAAGGCGTGAAGAGCGCGCGCGGCAACGAGCTGACCGCGGCCGATGTCGAGTGGGGCTGGAACAAGAGCTTCGCGCAGAAGCGCACCGGAAATTTCATCGCCAACGTCTCGAACGTGGTTCCCAACGGCGTGAAGGCGCTGTCGAAATACGAGGTCGAGTTCAATCTTCTGGCGCCGAGCGCGATCTTCCTCAATGCGCTGACGCTGTACACGCCGGGCATCTACGATTCGACTGAGGTCAAGAAGCACGTCACGGCTGACGACCCCTGGGCGCTGAAATGGATCGATCAGAACACGGCGGCGTTTGGCGCCTATCACATGCAGGAGCTGCGCCCCAACGAGCAGGCTGTGTTCGTGGCGAACCCGAACTATTTCCGCGGCGCGCCGTATTTCGAACGTGTCGTGTTCCGCGCCGTGCCCTCGGCCGGCAGCCGCCTCACGTTGCTCAAGAGCCGTCAGGTGCAATGGATCGAGCGGCCGAGCACGCAGCAGGTCGTCGATCTGCGCACCGACCGCAACGTGAAGGTCCAGGATTCCTACGGACGCTCGATGTCGTCGATCCGCATGAATGTCGGCATCAAGCCGTTCGACGACAAGCGCGTGCGTCAGGCCATGAATCACGCGGTCGATCGGGCCCTGATCAAGAAGTCGGTCTATTTCGATCTCGCCGACGAAGCGCGCTCGATCGTGCCGCCGTTCCTCGGCGGCTACGACCCGAGCCACTTCAAATATCCCTTCGACCAGACCAAGGCGAAAGCGCTCCTCGCCGAGGCCGGCTATCCCAACGGCTTCGAGGTCGAGCTGCTCTATGGCAGCGAGTATTGGTGGGAGGAGCCGCTCTGCGTGCAGGTCTCGGATCAGCTCAAGGGCGTCGGCATCACGGCCAAGCCGACCAAGATCACGCTCGCCGATCTGCGCGCGCGTGGCGCGATCACCAGGATGGACATGCCGCTCTTCGCCTTCGAGGACGGGCCGATCGTGCTCGACCCGGTGTATTCGATGTATCTGCTCACCCATACGCAAGGCGTGTCGAACCGGGCGCGCTACAGCTCGCCGGTCGTCGACAAGCTGATCGATGAAGGGCGCCAGACACTGGATCGCGAGAAGCGCTATGCGCTGATGGGCGAAGCACAGCGCGTCTGGATGGACGATGCGCCGTGGCTGCTCACGGTCTACCCGACCTTGTTCGAGGCGATGGCGACGAACATCGTCGGCTGGACGCCGCATCCGGACGATCACGAGCGCTGGGCGGATCTCAAGGTCGGATGAGCAGGGCCAAATCGCACCGCCCCGGCGCGCTGCGCGCGCCTGTCCCTCCTCATCCGAGGAGGGACAACAATGACGCGGATTGATTGTGTCAGTGGTCCCGCTTCCCTTACGTTCCCGACCACCCAGCAACGGATGACGACGACCAGGAGATCTCGACGTGCCGAAACCTGCCAATCTGCTGTTCTTCCTGTCCGACAATCATGCGCGCGGCATGCTCGGCTGCTATGGCCATCCGGCGGTCAAGACACCGACTCTCGACGGGCTCGCGCTCACCGGCACGCGCTTCACCAGCGCCTATTCCGCCTCACCGATCTGCTGCCCCGCGCGCGCGGCGATTGCGACCGGGCGCTATCCGCATCAGACCGGCTATTGGGACAACGCGATCGTCTATGACGGGCGCGTCGCCAGCTGGATGCACCGCATGCGCGAGGCTGGCTACGAGACCGCCGCGATCGGCAAGCTGCATTTCCGCGCCACCGAGGACGATAACGGCTTCGACGAGGAGATCGTGCCGATGCACATCCTCAACGGCAAAGGCGGCGTGTCGATGCTGCTGCGCTGGTCCGACGAGGAACCGGTGAACAAGGGCCAGTGGGAACTCTATCTGGAGAAATCCGGCATCGGCACGACGCATTACCAGGACTACGATCTGGAGATCACCGAGCGCGCGATCGCCTGGCTCGAGGCGCGCGCTTCGCGCAGCGGCAAGCCCTGGGCGCTGTTCGTGTCCTATGTCAGCTCGCATCCGCCGTTCACGGTGCCGCAGCGGCTGTGGGACATGTATGACGAGGCACAGATGAAGCTGCCGGTCGCGTTTCGTCCCGGCGAGCGCTCGGAGCATCCGGCCGATCAGCATCTGCGCAAGACCATGGGCTTCCAGGCGATGACCGATCCCGCGGCCTTGGGCCGCATCGCGCGCGCCTATTGCGCGCTCACCACGCATCTCGACGAGCAGATCGGGCGCGTGATGGCGACGGCCAAGCGGCTGCGCCTGCTCGACTCGACACGCATCGTCTACACCAGCGATCACGGCGAGGCGCTCGGCGCGCATGGGCTGTTCGGCAAATACTCGCTCTACGAACCCTCGGTCGGCGTTCCGCTTTTGATGTCCGGTCCGGAGATCCCGAGGGATGTCGTGATCACCACGCCGGTCAGCCATGTCGATCTCTTCGCGACTCTCGTCGCGAGCACCGGCGCACGAATCAATCCCGCCGACCGCAGCATCGGCGGCGAGAGCCTATGGCCGATCCTGACCGGCCATGCACGCACGCAGCCGGTCTTCGCGGAGTATCACGCCGCCGGCTCGCGCACCGGCATGTTCATGCTCCGCCGCGGCGACGAGAAGCTGATCTATCACGTCGGCGCTCCGCCGCAATTCTTCGACCTCGCGGCCGATCCCGAGGAGATCCACGATCTCGTACAGACGCCGGCCGGCCGGGTCGGCGCGGCCGAACTCGAGCGTGCGTTGCGCCGGATCTGCGATCCCGAGACCGTCGATCGCCGCGCGAAATCCGATCAGCGCGCCAAGGCGAAATTCTGGGGCGGCAATGCGGAGATCCTCAAGGAAGGATTGCTCGTCTACACGCCGCCGCCCGGCGTGAAGGCGGAGATCGAGGCCGCGGCGCCGCCGGCTTCCTGATCCGGCGATGCCGCCGCGGATCGAATTGCGCGGGGTGACGAAACGCTATGACGGCGACGCCGCGCGCACGCCCGTGCTGCTCGATGTCGATCTGACGGTCCAAGAGAACGAATTCGTCACGCTGGTCGGGCGCAGCGGCTGCGGCAAGACCACGCTGCTCAACATCGTCGCCGGCCTCGTGGAGGCGAGTTCGGGCGAGGTGCAGGTCGATGGCGCGCGCGTCACCGGGCCGGGTCGCGGCAAGGGCGTCGTCTTCCAGCAGCATGCTCTGTTCCCCTGGCTCACCGCACGCCGGAACATCGAGTTCGGCGCGCGCAGCCGTGGCCTCGACGCAGCCGCCGCGCGCAACGAGGCCGATCAGCTGCTCGACCTCGTGCGGCTGTCCGAGTTCGGCGACAAATATCCGAGCCAGCTCTCCGGCGGCATGCAGCAGCGCGTGGCGATCGCGCGCGCCCTCGCCCTCGACCCGCAGCTGCTGCTGATGGACGAGCCCTTCGGCGCGCTCGACGAGATCACGAGCATCGAGATGCAGGACGAGCTGCTGCGCGTCTGGTCGTCGCGGCGCAAGACCGTCCTGTTCGTCACGCATTCGATCACCGAGGCGTTGATGCTCTCCGACCGCATCGTGGTGATGCGCGCCAATCCCGGCGGCATCGCCGCGCAGTACCGCATCGCGCAGCCGAGGCCGCGCAACCGCAGCGACGCTTCGCTCGCCGCGCTGCACGAAGAACTCTGGGCGCAATTGCGATGAGCGGGTTGCGCGATCGGCCGGCGCTGCAAGGCGCGCTCTTCATCGCGGCGCTGTTCGCGCTCTGGGAGCTGGCGTCTGCGCTGGGTTGGCTCAGAGTCTTCCAGTTTCCGCCGCCGAGCCGCATCGCCGAAGCTTTGTGGGAGCTCGCCGTCAGCGGCTTCCCAGAAGGCTTGCGGATCTGGTCTCACGCCGCCGTCACGATCGCGCGGATCCTGCAGGGTTTCCTGCTGGCGATGCTTGCCGCGATCCCGCTCGGTCTCATCATCGGCCGCTCGGCGATTCTCGACGCGGCCACCTCGCCGATCATCATTTTCGCACGCTCCGTCGCGACGTTGAGTCTGCTTCCGCTCGCGATCGTCTGGTTCGGCGTCGGTGAATTCTCCAAAATCATGCTGATCGCTTATGGCTGCTTCTGGGTGATGCTGACCAACACCATCGCCGCCGTGAAATACGTCGATCCGATGCTGATCCGCGCCGCCCGCACGATGGATGTCACCGGCACCAGATTGTTCACGCAAGTGATCCTGCCGGCCGCGACGCCGCGGCTGCTCGCGGGTGCACGCGTCGCGCTGGGCGTCGGCTTCATGGTCATCGTCGGCGCCGAGATGATCGGCACGATCCGCGGCCTCGGCGCGCTGATCATGGAGGCGCGCAATTTCTACCGCACCGATATCAGCATCGTCGGCATGGTCGCGCTCGGCCTGCTCGGCATCGGCTTCACGTCGGGTCTCGCCTGGCTCGAACGCGTGCTGCTGCCGTGGAATACCGGCCTCGCGAGCGTGCGGCGATGAGCGCGACCGCAAGCCGCGACGCGCTGCTCGGCGCGCTTGGCGTCGCGATCCTGCTCGGGGCCTGGGAGTCGGTGGCGCGCAGCGGCATCGTCAGCCCGGTCGTGTTTCCAGCGCCCAGCGTCGCGGTGCTCGGCACGCTCGCGCGC
The DNA here is from genome assembly GCA_031403455.1 of Alphaproteobacteria bacterium. Classification (GTDB taxonomy): domain Bacteria; phylum Pseudomonadota; class Alphaproteobacteria; order CACIAM-22H2; family CACIAM-22H2; genus CAIOSQ01. The sequence continues at coordinate 5,093 of JANNTF010000762.1, forward strand.
ATCCCGCCAGGCGAGATCGCGGGCCATGTCGCCATCAGCCTCGCGCGCATCGTCTGCGGCTTCACGCTCGGTGCGGTGCTCGGCGTCACGATCGCCATCGCCGCGGGCTGGTACCGCATCCTCGGCAATCTGCTGCGCCCGGTGATCGAGATGCTCCGGCCGATCCCGCCGCTCGCCTGGATCCCAATGGCGATCGTGTGGTTCGGGCTCGGCGAGCCCTCGAAGATCTTCGTGATTTTCCTCGGCGCCTTCTTCCCCGTCCTGACCAACGCCTATCGCGGCATATCGGGCATCGACCCCGTGCTGATCCGCGCCGCGCAGACGATGGATGTGCGCGGGTGGCGCCTGCTGACGAAGATCGCGCTGCCCGCCGCGATGCCCGATATCGCGACGGGCTTGCGCGTCGGCTGGGGTCTCAGCTTCGGCGTGCTCGTCGCCGCCGAGCTGATCGCCGCCGAATCCGGCATGGGCTTCATGATCATGAACGCGCGGCAATTCGGCGAGGTCGGCGTGATCATTTTCGGCATCCTGCTCATCGGCGCCTGCAACCTGATCACCGATTGGGGACTGGCCAGGTTGATTGGTCGCTGGCTCGGCAGATGGCATAGGATCTGATCGCTCACAGGGGGAGGACACGCATCATGAAGGCTTCACGCAGACATATGCTCGGCGCGGGCTTGGCCGCCGGCACGCTGGCGGCGCCCGGCATCATCCGCGCGCAGGCCGACAAGCCCGAGACCACGACGCTCTCGCTCGGCTTCGGCATCGATCCGCCTTTCGCGCCGCATATCCTGGGCATCACGCAAGGCTGGTTTCGCGATGCCGGCTTCACGGAAGTGCGTCAGCGCAGCTTCACCGCCGGCGCGCTCGCCGGCGAAGCGTTGCTGGCGGGCGAGATCCAGCTCTGGACGCCCGGCAATCTGCCGCCGATCTCGATGATCTCGAACGGCAACCCCGTGGTCGTGCTGGCGACCAATTGCGTGAACTGGAATCTCGAGAAGCTGATCGTGCGCCGGGACGCCAATGTCAATGCGCCGGAGGATCTCACGCGCATCAAGATCGGCCTGCTGCAGGGCTCGACCTCAAGCGCCTTCCTGCATTACCTCGCGCAGCACTACAAGATCGACGCGCAGAAGCTCCAGCTCGTGAACCTCCCGCCGCCGGAGCAGCTCGCGGCGCTGACCTCGAATAACGTGCAAGCCCTGCTGTGCTGGGAACCCTGGCCGTATCGCGCGCTCGCCGCCGGCCAGACCAAGCTCGCCCATACCGGTCTCACCAGTCATTTCACGGCCAACGCCAATGCGCCGGTGAAAGTCTCCAACAACCGCTCGATCCTGGTCGCGAGCCAGGATTTCGTGAAGCGCAACCCGCGCAGTGTCAACGCGATGATGCGCGTGCTCGTGCGCGGTATCCGGCAATGCGCCGACGCATCGAAGACCGACGAGAACGTGAAGATCTTCGCCGAGTTCCAGAAGCAGGACGCGGCCACGAACCAGGCGATCTGGGGCAATTACGTTTTCAACCCCGCTTTCGACGACGCCTATGTCGACGACATGGAGCGCACAGCTGCGTTCCTCGAAGGCGCCGGCCGCATCCGCCGGCGCGTGCCGGCGCTCGACTACGCCTATACCGAGCCGCTGAAGCAGATCGACCCCGCGCTGGTGAAGGTCGAAGGACGCTGGCGCGCGTGACGATGCGAGCAGACGAAGTCGGCGTCGCGATTCTCGGCGCCGGCTCGATCGCGGAATATCACCTCGGTGGACTCGCAGCTGCCGGGGGCGCCGCCGTGCGCGTGATTGTCGCGCGCACGGCCGAGCGCGCGGCGGGAGTCGCCAAGCGCCATGGCATCCCGGAGATCGCGACGCAGTGGCGCGACGTGCTGGCGCGGCGCGACATCGACGCGGTGGTGATCGCGACCCCCGACGACACGCATTGCGAGATCGCCTGCGCCGCGGCGCAAGCCGGCAAGGCGATCCTGCTGCAGAAGCCGATGGGCCGGAATGTCGAGGAATGCCTGCGCGTGATCGCGGCCGCAAGACGTGCCGGGATCTTCCTGCAGGTCAGCTTCATGCATCGCTATTTCGAGGAGGTGCTGCGCGCCCGCGAGCTGCTCGCCGAGGGCCGGACCGGCAAGCTGCTCTCGGTGCGCATGCGCAACGCGACGCCGGGCCCGGATTGGGGCGACTGGTTCTTCTCCAAGGCGCGGGTCGGCGGCGGCGTCGTGCTCCAGCTCGGCGTGCATGGAATCGATGTGTTGCGCCAGGTCTGCGGCGAGATCGCGGATGTCTCCGCGATGGTCGCCACGCGGCTGAGCGAGCGGCGCCTCGCCGATGGCCGCATCGTACGGCCGGACAACGAGGATCATGCGGTCGCGAGCTATCGCTTTGCGTCGGGCGTGCTCGGCGCGCATGAGATCGATTTCACCGAGATCGCCGGCACGGATCGCTTCGCGATGGAGCTGCATTGCGCCGAGGCGACTCTGTGGCTGCGCTCGCTGCGCGGCGCGCTGGCGATCTGGTCGCCTGCCGTGACCGGCAAGCGCGATTGGGTCGTGGCTGATCTGCCGCAGCGCCGCTTCGGCGAGCGCCATCACGCCGATTTCCTCGACCGCGTACGCGGCAAGCTGCCGCACGACACGACCGCCGAGGACGGACTCGCGACGCTGCTGGTCGCCGAAGCGATCTATCGCTCGGCGGAGACCGGCCGGAGCACGCGCGTGCCGACACCGGCCGAGGCGCTGCGATGAAGCCCGTGCGCATCGCCACGCTGGGTTTCGCGCATTACCACGCGAATTTCTGGTCGGAGGTCTTCCGCGAGTCCGAGCAGGCGGAGTTCATCGGCATCTGGGACGACGACGCGGCGCGTGGCGCCGACGCGGCGCAGCGTTACGCCACGCGCTACTGGTCGGATCTCGACGCGCTGCTCGACGCGGTGGACGCGGTCGCCGTCACCTCGGAGACGATCCAGCACCGCACGCTCATCGAGCGCGCCGCTGCGCGCGGCCGTGCGATCCTCTGCGAGAAGCCGATCGCCACGACTCGCGCGGACGCGGACGCCATCGCCGCAGCGGTCACGCGTAGCGGCGTGGTGTTCATGCAGGGTTTCCCGAAGCGCTTCGATCCGGTGAACCACGAATTGCGCCGCCTGCTCGCCGAGGGTTTCTTCGGCAAGGTCTGGCTGGTGCGCGTGCGCCATGGCCATCGTCACGGCAACGACCGCGAGTTCACGCAAGGCTGGTGGGCGGATCCTGAGCGCAGCGGCGGCGGCACGCTGCTCGACGAAGGCGTGCACGGCGCGGATTTCCTGCGCTGGCTGTTCGACGACCCGCTTGCGGTGACGGCGATGGTGTCGCATGCCGCGCTCGGGCTCGCGGTCGAAGATACCGGGCTCGCGCTCTTCCGCTGGGAGAACGGTCTGATCGCCGAGCTCGCCACGGGCTGGTCGTTCCAGGCGGCGGATGCGTCGATCGAGATCTTCGGCACCAAGGGCACGGCGCTGCTCGCCGGCGTCGATCTCGGCTCGCGAGATCACACGGAGAATGGCTATCTCCGGCTCTATTCGAGCGACCAGCCCGAGCGCGGCTGGCGCGTTTCGCCGCTTGTGCCGCGCTTCAAGACCGGCGGCTTCCATCAGCAAAACGCGCTCGCGTTCCTCGACGCGCTGGCGACCGGCACCGCGCCACCGATCAGCCTCGAGGATGGCCGGCGCGCACTGGCCATGATCCTCGCGGCCTATGCGGCGGCGGCGACCGGCCGCGAGCAGCTGCTTCGCGACTTCACGGATTGACGGAGAATTCGACATGACAATGAACGACGTGACCGCGCGCGATCTGCGCATTCCGGTTGGACAAGGCGAGGAGATCCCTGCGCACGCGGCGCTCCCCGCGGCGGCCGAGGGCAGGCCCGCCGTGCTGGTGCTCGGCGAGATCTGGGGCGTGAACGCGAATATCCGCGCGATCTGCACGCGGCTCGCGCGCGCCGGCATCATCGCGCTGGCGCCGGATCTCTATCGCGGCGAATCACCCCCGAAGGAAGGCGATCCGCTGCCCCACGTGATGTCCTATTTCGCGCGCTTCAACGATCCGCGCGGCATTCGCGATTGCCGCGCCAGCCTGGCCCACGCGCTGAACGGCCTGGGCGTGCGCTCAGGGCCGGTCTTCGCCTGGGGCTTCTGCAAGGGCGGACGCTTCGCGCATTACCTCGCGGCGTTCGATCTGCGCCTCGCGGGCGCCATCAATTTCTACGGCCGGCTCGACTTCCCGCGCCAGGACGGGCTCAAGCCCTTCACGCCGCTCGACGTCGCCGATCTGGTCACCGCCCCTTATCTCGGCCTGTTCGCCGGCCACGATCCGCTGATCACGCGCGAGTCGATCGAGGCGCTGCGCGCGCGCTTCATCGCACGCCGTCATCCGCATCATCTGCATATCTATGCGCAGGCCGAACACGCCTTCTTCAACGACACGCGGCCCGCCCATCACGCCGAAGTCGCGGCCGAGGCCTGGACCAAGACAATCGACTTCATCACCAAGGGATGCCTGCCATGAGCGCCTCGCCTCTGAAGATCGGCTTCCTCGGCTGCGGCGGATTCGCGCGGCGCTACCACGTGCCGGCGCTGATCGGATCCGACGCCGCACGCATCGCCGCCATCCACGATGCCCACCCGAGCGATGCCTTGCGCGCCGTCGCCGCACAGACCGGGGCGAAGCTGGTCGCGACGACGGCGGAACTCCTGTCGCCCGGCATCTGCGACGCCGTCATCGTCAGCACGCCGCATGTGCTGCACGCCGGACACGTGCGGCAGGTTCTGGATTCCGGACGCCACATCCTCGTCGACAAGCCTTTCGTGATGAAGAGCGCCGAGGCGAAATCGCTGGCCGAGCTCGCGCGCGCCAAGTCGGTGGTCGCCGGCGTCGCCTTCAACCGCCGGCTCGATCGCGGCTGCATCCGCGCGCGCGAGCTGATCGCGTCGGGCGCGCTCGGCGCCATCCGCTATGTCGAGACCGTGCAGCTCGGCTACGAGCAATCGGGCTGGTTCCTCGATCCAGCGCTCGGCGGCGGCGGTCCCTATACGGGGCGCGCGACGCATATGGCCGATGTGATTCCCTGGCTGACCGGCAAGACGCCGCGCGCGGTGCTGAGCCGCGTGCGGCCGGGACCCGCGGGCCGCACCGATCGCGGCGGCTTCATCGATCTCGCCTTCGACGATCTCGAATGCCGGATCACCTGCATCGAGGAAGGTCTGCGCAGCTGGGACGAGGTGCGGATCTTCGGCGAGGATGGCTTGATCGAATTGCGCCGGCCGCTGCATTTCCCGATCGGCTGGCACATGGTCTGGCAGCGCGAGCGCGGCCGCGTCATCGAGGAGATCGCCGCGGACGACGCGCTTGGCGGCTGCACGCGCGACTTCGTCGCCGCGGTCGCGGCCGGGCGACCCACGGTCTGCAGCTTCGACGATGCCTGGATCTCCGTGCGCATCATCGAGGCGGCCTTCGAATCCGCACGCGGCGGCGGCTGGATCGCGATCGCGGCGCCGTGAGCCGTATCGCGGCGCGCCTCACCACCCTGGCGCGCTACGCGGTCAGGGTGGTGAGTTCGACCCCACCCAGTCGATGCGGCGGGTCGCGTACATGACGACCGACAGGCCGACGAACAGCGCGAGCGCGCCGGCGACCAGCGCGTGGCTCTCCAGCATCAGCAGCACGAAGAAGTAGCCATAGGCGATGGCGAGCACGAGCGCGAAGATCGCGGCGCGCAGGCGTGAGCGCAGCAGCGACCAGCCATAGAGCGAGGCCTGGGCGACGACGAGCGCCGCCGCCGCGACATAGGCCGGGATGAAACCGATGATCTCCGCAAACGACAGCAGCAGCAGATAGAACAGGCACAGCGCCAGGCCGACCACGGCGTAGTGCACGATGTGCAGCCGCGCGCCCCACAGCGTCTCGAACAGGAAGAAAACCAGGAAGGTGAAGGCGATCAGCAGCAGATCGTATTTCTGCGCGCGCTCGACGAGGCGATGCGCCGGGACCGGATCGACCAGCGCCACGCCGAGCATGGCCCCGTCGCCGGGTCGCAGCCGCGCCTCCGATGTCGACGGGATCTGCGCCGGCAGATCGGCGGCGGCGAGCGTCCAGCTGGCCTTGAAACCGGTCGCGGCGATCTCGCGATGATCGGCAAGCGCGCCGCCGATGAAACTCGGATGCGGCCAATTGCTGGAGACGCGCAGCTTCGCCTCGCGCGCCAGCGAGGTGAGCAGGAATTCGCCGCTGCCGCGCATGCCGTACTCCAGCTCGATGCGCACGCCGTCGCGCGCGCGCGGCTCCGCGAGCGCATCGCCGAGCGCGGCCACCAGCGCCCGTGTCGGGCCGAGGCCGGGGATCTCGATCTTCTCGCGTGGCAAGAGCGGGAAACTGCGCGCGTCGATGCGCGCCCGAGCATCGAGCCTTGCGCCGCGCTGATCCGTGATCGGCGCGACCAGCAGCGCTTCGTCCCAGAGCATACGCAGATCGCCCTGCGCATCCGGCGCGAGCGCGGTGAACTGGAGCGCGCCCGAGACCTGCGCGCGATAGACGACCGTGGAGAAGATGCCGCGCGCGCGTTGCTCCGCCGCGAGCTCGACGCCAAGCGTCGCCTCGGCCGGCGTGAGCGTCACCCAGATGCGGTCATCGAGCGACATCGCGCCGGCGCGCAGCGCGGGAACGAGCAGGACGGGCGTGGCGATGATCTGTGCACTGGCCCAGCCGTGATGGATGCCCTCGACAGCCGCGCTCCGCCGCGCATCACGCTCGCCCGTGACTCCGGCGATCAATCCGAGCGGCACGAGCAGGACCAGCGCCGTCACCGCGATGAGGATCGCCTTGATCCAGGGTCGGTCGAGCAGCGCCAACCCGCTCACCCCAGAGGCAGCGGAGGCGGGCGCGGCAGCGACGGCGTCGGTCATGCGGATTCTCCGGCGGAGTTCGAACCGCACGAAGCCTTGAGCCGAATTGCGGCGCCCAGTTGGCGCAGGCGCGGAATCCTGTCGGCGGCAGGCGCGCGTCAGGCCGCCCGCGTGCTTCCCGTCGAATCCTGTGGCTGCCGGCCCGGAAGACGCACGGTGAAGGTGGAGCCGCGTCCGACCTCGCTCGCTACGGCGACGGTGCCGGCGTGCCTCTCCACCAGGCTCTTGACGAGATGCAGTCCGATCCCGGTGCCGGTGATGCCCATCGCCGTACTCGCGCGGAAGAAGCGCACGAACAACTTGTCGATCTCGTCGGCCGGGATGCCGATACCGTGATCGCGCACGGCGATCTCGGCCATTCCATCGGCGGCGCCGGCTACGATCTCGATCTGCGGCACGGCCCCGGAGAAATTGACCGCATTGGTGACGAGGTTGGTGAAGACCATGTCGAGCCTGCTGCGATCGCCCTCGACCAGCAGCGGCTCGGCCGGCAGGCTCAGCCGGATCGCGACCTGCGGCGAGATCAGGCGCTGCCGCGCGCAGACACTCTCGAGGAGCCCCCCGAGATCGATCGGCCTCAGCTCGAGGTCCGTCAGCTCCACATCGATCTGCGCCGCGAAGTGCGTGCGCTCGAGAATGGCGACCATGCGCGACACCGCGTTGCGAATTCGGTTCACGCGCAGCATCAGCTTGGGACCGGCATCGACCGGCAACTCGCCCACCAGGCGTTGCGCCGCGCCGTCGATGATCATGAGCGGCGTGCGGTATTCATGGCTTGTCACCGTGATGAATCGGCGCTGCTCCGCATTCATCGCCTGCTCCGCCGCAAGCGCCCGATGGAGTTCGGCCTGGCGGCGGTTTCGCTCGGTGACGTCGCGATGGATCGACACCATGCCGCCTTCGGATGTCGGCAAATCCTTGACCTCCACGATCCGTCCATCAGGCAGATCGATGGTACGCAACGCGCTGGCCTTGCGGTGCGCGACGCGCGCGTCGACCAGCGCCGCCACGGCCTCCGGGGTCAGACCGGGCTGGACCAGGCTGAACGCCGCGAGGTTGAGGTCGCGAAAATGGATCCCCTCGCGCACCAGACCGCGCATATGCGGCAGGATCTCGACATATCGCCGGTTCCACAGCACGAGATAATCGTCGCGATCCCACAGCGCGAAACCCTCCTCCATGCTCTCGATGCCGTCGCGGACTCGCGCCTCGCTGCGCGCCAGGCGCTCGACGAGGGAGCGCAACTCGGTCACGTCGCGATAGGTCGACACGACGCGACCATCGGATGTCGGCGCCTTGACGACCTCGATCACGCGCCCGTCGGGCATGCGACGATCGAAGCGCTTCGCGCCGATTTCCCGGTGGGCCGCCATACGCTCACGGACATGGGCGTCGAGCGCGGCTGCCGACATCGTCGGTTTGTGACGCTCCAGCACGGCCCTGGTCGCGGCCTCGAAGGACATGCCGACACGCACGTGGTCGCGCAGCTCCGGCCACGCATCGACGAAGCGCTGGTTCCACACCAGGAGCCGATGATCGCGATCCCACAGCGCGAACCCATCGTCGAGATTGCGGATGCTGTCCTGGAAGGCGGTTTCGTTCGTCGCACGCAGTCTCAGCTCCGCCTGGAGCCCGCGACGCAAGGCAGCGAAGAGCCAGACCTCGAAAGCGAGGCCGGTCACGAAGAACACCACGAACACGCCGATCTGGATGCGATGCTCCGCGACCCAAGCGGCCCACACCGCGCTGATCGTCGTCGACGCCATCGCGATCACGCCGTAGCGCGGCGATACTTCGAAGGCCGTGAGCGTGGGCGCCCCGTCGATCACCGAGTTGGTCCGCGCGGTCCCCATGGCGTCGCCGGCGATCAGGAGATCGCGCAGCGCGCCATCCGGCAGTGGCGCGCCGGAGAGCGCCTGGGAAGATGAAATCAGGAAGACGAGACGATCCGCCCGCAGCACGTCGATGGTGAGGTTCGGATTGGCGATCCGACCCCGCAGCAGCGCGACCACCCGCCCGGTGGGTATCAAGCAATAGACGGCGCCGAGCACCCGACCATCCGAGCCGAGGATGGAATGCCACAGGGCGAGGCGCGCAACGCCATCGGAGAATGGCGTGGCCGGCGCCGTGATCATCAGCCCCCCGATCGCGAGCTTGGGATCTCCCGGCGGCCAGCGCTCCGCCGGCGCCAGGACCGCCGTCAGCCGAGGATCGCCCGCGGCGCTGTCGATCACCGCGCCGCGCGCGTCGACGACGCCCACCCCATCGAGCGCGGGAAACGTCGCGCGCAGCCATTGCAATTCCCGTATCAGCGTTCCCGGCGGCGGCGCGAGCTTCTCCTGGTGGATGGCGAGACGCTCGGCGAGTTGCGCGAGGCTGCGTTCGACTCGCGACAGCGCAAGATCGATGGTGCCTGCCACGCCGCGCGCCGCGATGGCGACGACCTCTCGCTGCTTCTGCTGTTCAGTCTGCCAGCCCGAATAGGCGGCAAAGCCGAGCGCGCCGGCGAGCACGAGCGCCATCGCCGCCAGCAACGCCGCATAGCGCCGAACCTGCGTGTTCGCGCCGGCGGCCATCGCCGCATCGCTCGAGATCGGTTGCGTCAAATCATAACCCTGGCGCGCGGGCCCAGCAGCCGCGCCTTGCCCAGGCATCGCACCAGAAAAGGGTTAATCCGCCGTCAACAGCCGCGCCGTGCGCGCCCGCCTCGGGCTACTTCAGCAACGTCGCGTAATCGTCCAGGAACCCCTCGAACGCGGCGGCGAAGCCACTGGTTTCCGCATCCGTCATCGGCAGCGACAGCACGAGCATGCCGCGATAGGTCATGTAGAAGCCGCGCGCGAGCATCTCGAGTTGCAGAAGCTTCAGCCAATCCTTCGATTTTGCCGTCGCCTCGGGCGGCCGGTGGACCGGCCCGCGGACGAAATGCACGTTGAGCATCGAGCCGCGCCCGGTGACGCAACAGGCAAGACCGCGCTTCTCGATCGCCGCGTTCATGCGCGCGCGCAGGCGGTCGCCGCGCGCGTTGAGTTCCATCGAGCGTTGGGCGGTCAGCACCTTCGACAGGCCAGCGACGCCGGCCGACATCGTCAGCACGTTGTTGTTGAAGGTACCGGCATGGGCGAGCGCATCGGGGCGGGCGGGATCGAAACGATCCATGATGCGCGCCGCGCCGCCGAAAGCGCCGAAGCTCAGGCCGCCACCGAGATACTTGCCCAGGGTCATCAGATCGGGAATCACGCCGAGCGCGCCATGCAACCCGGTCGGCGAGAGGCGCGAGGTCATCACCTCGTCGAAGATCAGCAGCACATCGGCCTTGCGCGTCTCCTCGCGCAGCATCTGCAGGAAGGCGATGTCCGCGGGGATGCAGCCGCCGCCGCCGAGCATCGGCTCCAGGATCACACACGCCAGGCTCTTGGCATGCGCGCGGATGAGTGCGCGCGTGCCCTCGATGTCGTTGTACTCGGTCATGACGTACGGGAACGGCGCGTTCAACGGCGAGCCATTGCCCGAGAACATGAAGACACCGCCGTGATAGCCGCCCTTCATGACCATGATCGAGTCGCGTCCGGTGAACACGCGCGCGACGCTGATCGCCATCAGATTGGCTTCGGTGCCGGAATTGGTGAAGCGCACCAGCTCGAGGGCCGGGAAACGTTCCACCATCAGCCGCGCCAGCTCGGCCTCGTAGCGATTGGGCGCGCCCAGCACGATGCCGTTGCCCAGCGCCTCCTTGATCGCCTCGACGATCGCCGGCTCGGAGTGACCGTAGAGCCCGGCCGAGTACTCGCACACGAAATCGGCATAGCGATTGCCGTCGAGATCCCAGACGAAACACCCCTCGCCGCGCGTGATGGTCACGGGGAAAGGCGGGTAATAGATGACCGTGCGGGTGTTGCCGCCGGGCATGACGCGTCGCGCCGCCTCATGGCGTTGGCTGCTCATCGGGTGAGCGCCGACGAAGCGGCGTTCCGCTTCGGCCAAGGCCGCGCCGAGATCGAGATTGCGTTGTCCGGTCATGATCGTCCCTCCATGCAGAGAGATCGACGCTAGCACACGGAGCCAAAGCGCCGACAAGCCAGCTTTTCCGCTTGGCGTCCTGCCCTCGGCGGCGTTATGCCAACAGCCTTGTCCAGCCCGGCGGATTCCCGCCGATGGCGACATTCAGGGGGATGCGCACGCGATGAAATTCGTCACGTTCCAGGTCGGCAAGACCGTCAGCTACGGCGCCGTTTCCGGCGACGGCGTCATTGATCTCGGCAAGCGGCTCGGCAAGAAATATCCGACGCTGCGCTCGGCCCTGAAGGCCGGCAAGCTCAGCGAGCTGAAGGCGGTTGCGACGAGCGCGCGCAAGACCGACATCGCGCTCAAGAAGATCAAGTTCCTGCCGGTGATCCCCGACGCGAAGAAAATCATCTGCGTCGGCCTCAACTACAAGGATCACCAGGCCGAGACGAACAGCAAGCCGTCCGAGCATCCGACTCTGTTCTTGCGCATGCCGGCGAGTCAGACCGGCCACAACCAGCCGCTGATCAAGCCGAGGGAGAGCGAGAAGCTCGATTGGGAAGGCGAACTCGCCGTCATCATCGGCAAGCCGGGCCGCCGGATCTCGCCGCAGAAGGCGATGAGCCATGTCGCCGGATACAGCTGCTACCACGACGGATCGGTGCGCGACTTCCAGCGCCACACCACGCAGTTCACGCCAGGCAAGAACTTCGCCGGCACTGGCGGCTTCGGCCCCTGGATGGTGAGCGCCGACGAAATCAAGGACATCACGAAGGAGACGCTGACCACACGCGTCAACGGCGTGATCAAGCAGCAGGCCGGCATCAACCTGCTGATCTTCGATATCCCGACGCTGATCGCTTACATCTCGGTCTTCGTGCCGCTCGAGGGCGGCGACGTGATCGTCACCGGCACGCCAGGGGGCGTGGGCGCCGCGCGCAACCCGCCGGAATTCCTCAAGGCAGGCGACGTCACCGAGATCGACATCTCAGGCGTCGGCATCCTGCGCAACACGGTCAAGGAAGGCTGAGACCAGCCCCACCCGCCCGGCGCGCATCGGCGTGCCGGGCGGACGAAGCAAAGGATCGCCATGCTCTCCACCTCCACGCGCGACAGGCTTGCGGCCGTCTCCACGGCCACGATCACGACGATCCTGTTCAAGCGCGGCCTGCGCAATCAGTTCCTGCAGGGCCCGCAGCTCATCAACGCCAAGGCGCCGCGCCTCGTCGGCCCGGCCTACACGCTGCGCTACATTCCGGCGCGCGAGGATCTCGACGTTCTCAAGGTGTTCGAGGATCGCACGCATCCGCAGCGCAAGGGCGTCGAGGAATGCCCGGCGGGCGCGGTGTTCGTCATCGATAGCCGCGGCGATCCGCGCGCGGCCTCCGCTGGCGGCATTCTCCTCACGCGGCTGATGCGTCGCGGCTGCGCGGGCGCCATCACCGATGGCGGCTTTCGCGACACGCCGGAGATCGCGACGATGGGCTTTCCCGTCTATCACGTCAGGCCCTCGGCGCCGACCAACCTGATCCATCACCACGCCATCGATCTCGACGTGCCGATCGGCTGCGGCGGCGTTGCCGTCTATCCCGGCGATGTGATGGTCGGCGATGGCGAAGGCGTCGTGTGCATCCCGCTCGCGATCGCCGACGAGGTCGCCACCGAAGCCGTGGAGCAGACGGTGTACGAGGATTTCGTGCAGGCGCAAGTCGACGCGGGCGCGGGCCTGTTCGGTCTCTACCCGATGACGGATCCCGCCAATCGCGAGCGCCTCCAGGCCTGGCGCAAGACGAACGGGCGCTGAGCGGAATCGCGGCCGATGCGCCTGCGGGTCCTGCTGCATCTGGCGGCGCTGATCGCGGCGGGGCTGATCGTGCCGGCGCTGAGCGCCGGCGCCGCCGATGCGCCGGCAGATCGCGGCCCGGTCGACGAGACCACGGTAGTGCCGTTCGTCTCGGGCAATGGTCAGGCGAATTTCCGCCGCTACCTGCAGGCGCGCGCGCCCAAGAGCTTCGTCGTCTCGGCATCGGGCGTCGTTTCGTGGCGTGCCGGCGCGAGCATCGCCGAAGCGCGCCAAGGCGCAATCGACTCCTGTGCGCGTGCCTCGCCCCTGCCCTGCCTGCCCTTTGCCGAGGACGACCGGCTCGTCTGGTCGGGTCCGATGACGATCGATGCGCAGCAGCGCGCCTCGGCCAGCCAAGCGGCGGCGGCACGGCTGAGCGGCACGCTCTTCGCCCAGGAGAGCAACGATCGCGGCATCGCGCCGATCGCCGATCCGGTCGTGGCGCCGGTCGTCGGCGCGACGCCGAATGCGCTGCCCGGCGGCAAGGTGATCACGACCGTCGCGCTGCGCGACGCGCTGCGGCGCGCGGATCCACCGACCGTGATCGACGTCACCTCGCTCACCGGGCCGCGGATCTCCTCGATTCCCGGCGCGCTCTGGCTCGACAAAGCGGGACTCGGCCGCTGGCAGGTCGGCGACTCGGCATCGATTCATGCGCGGCTGTTTCGTCAGGCGATGGAGCAGCTCGCGCCCGATCGATCGCGCGCGCTCGTCTTCACCTGCTATTCCGCGACGTGCTGGCAGGCCTATCGCGCGGCGCTGCGCGCCATCACGCTCGGGTACACGGATGTCGCCTGGTATCGCGGTGGTCTGCAATCCTGGTTCACCGCCGGCCTGCCGGTCGCTCAAGCGCCTCTCGCGGCCGCCATCTACGACACCGATCAGGAGCTCGACATCGTGCTGCGCCAGGAGGCCGAGCTCGGTGCGCTCGCCGCGCCCGATCGTCGCCTGCCGCGCATCGACATCCGGCGCTGGCACGCCTTCCTGGTCGCCGCGCATGACCGCGAGCCGGTGTTTCATCAGGGGATCAACCGGATCGCCGGCCTGCTCGCACGCATGGGCGTGCGACGCGAGGACACGAGCTGGCTGTCCTCGGCGGCCAATGACGAGAGCCGCCAGCCGACGCGCGACAATCTCGGGACTCTCTTCGCGCCGCGGCGCCTGGGACGCAACGAAGGCTGCTTCGTTTACCTCACTTCGCATGGCGATCAGAACGGCATCGAAATCATCGCCGGCCGCGAGAAATACGCGCTCGCGCCGGCCGAGCTCGGACTGCTGCTTGATCGCGCGTGCGGCCAGGCGCCGACGGTCGTCGTGATCTCCGCCTGCTACTCGGGCGTCTATGTCGATCCCGCTGTCCTCGGTCCCCACCGCATCCTGCTGACCGCGGCGCGGCGCGACCGCGCATCGTTCGGCTGCTCGCCCGATTTCGAGTTCACCTTCTACGATGCCTGCTTCATCGAGAATTTCGAGGGCACCGGCAGCTGGGCCGAGCTCGCGCGGCGCCTGTCGGTCTGCGTGCGCACGCGCGAAGCCGAGTCCCGCTTCGAGCCACGATCGCTACCGACCGCGACGATTGGCGCCACCGCGCGTAATCTCACCATGATAACGTCGCCGCGACGGGCACCTGCTCAGCGCCCGCGTCCGTCGGCAATGTAGGAATAAATCGATCCAGCGTCGATTTTCACGAGAGGGGACGACCATGCGATCTGTGTTCCGGAGCACCTTGATCCTCGTGCTCGCCACGAGCGCCTTGACGCCGCATGTCGCCGCCGCGGGTCCGGCGACGGCGACAGCCAAGGTGTCCGCGCAATACGACATGACCGTCGAGGGCGGCGCGTTCGTCAACCCGGTCACCGGGTCGGCGTTCGAGAATGTGCTGACATCGGTGGGCGACGTCACGTCGGCGATTTTCGCGATTCCCGGCATCAACTGCCCGGGCAACAACATCTTCTGCATCTTCAGCGGCACCGCCACCGCCGCGGTCTCGGCCACCAACGGATCGGTCAGCGTGGAAGCCGGCGTGGGCGCCTTCAGCGTCAACATCGTCGTGCCAAACGCCGCGCAGCTGTCGATAACAGGCGCCACGTTCGACACCTCCGCATTTACCGATCTCGGCGATCTCCCAGGGTCGACAGCTTCGGCATCGGCCCAAATCTTCGGGTTCGCGCTGGATGCCGGTCCGATTTTCTCGTTGGGCCAAGGCGACACCGAGCTGATCAATCTCGCCTCCGGCACGCATTTGCTCACCTGGGGCGGCGTGCACGTCGAGGCCGCCGCCGAGCGCATCGTTCCCGAGATCCCGGCGCCCGCGGCGCTGAGCTTGTTCGGTGCTGCGCTTGCCGCGCTCGTACGCGCGCGGCGACGGTGAACCTCCCGCGAGAGTCTACGGGCGCTTCACCTGGATCGGCCTGACGTCATAGGCCAGCGTGTAGTTGTCGGCCCGGGCGCCGTAATCGAAGCCCTGACGAAGCGCCCAGGTCGCGGTCTGGAAATGCAGCGGCAGGACCGGCAGATCCCGCATCGCGAACGCGGTCGCTTCGATCGCGAGAGTCTCGCGCCGCCGATCGTCGAGTTCCGTCGTCGCGACGTCGACGAGTTGATCCAGGATCGGATTGGAGAAGCGGCCGCGATTGCTCTGCCCGAAAGCCGGCGATCGACCGCGCGTGCCGAGCAGGGTGCGCAACAGCGCCACCGGCTCGCCGGTCTCGGAACTCCAGCCCCAGATATGGATGGCGAAGTCGAATTTGTTGAGCCGGGTGATGAGAATGCTCGAGGGCTGCGCCTCGATCCGCATGCGGATGCCGATGCGCGCCGCCATCTGCGCAATCGTCTGCGCGACCTGCTCGTCGCGGATGTAGCGGTCATTGGGCGTGTGGAGCGTGGTCGCGAATCCGTTCGCCAACCCGGCCGCGGCCAGCAGCTCGCGCGCCCGACCGAGATCGACGCCGGGCGCGCGCAGCCCCGGGTCGACGCCGAAATAGCCCGCCGGAAGAAACTGGCCTGCGGGATCTCCCAGGCCCATGAGCACGCGGTCCACGATCGCCGTGCGGTCGATCGCCAGCGACAGCGCCTCGCGCACGCGGCGATCGCTGAACGGATTGCTCGCGAGCGCGCCGCCGTCGAGCGCAGTCGAATGCGCATCGGCGGCCAGGGCGTGATTGGGGAACAAATAGATGACCCGATTGGACGGCGTCGATGCGATGCGCACATCGCCGCGCGCGCGCAGGATCTCGATCGCCGAGGGCGGCACGGCTTCGACCATGTCGACGTCGCCCGCCAGCAGCGCCGCCACGCGCGTGCTGTCATTGGTGATCTGGCGGATAACGACCTGCTCCCAGGCGGCCGGTGCGGCCCAATACGCGTCGTTCCGGCTGAACACCGTCCGCTGCCCCGGCGTCCATTCGACGAACTTGAACGGACCGGTGCCGATGGCCGCGCGCCCGGAATTGAAGTCGGCCGTGGTCGCCGTTGCACCGCTCGACCGCGACAGCACGCCGATCGTGCTCAGCTCGATGGGCAAGGTCGGATGGGACGCGTGGGTGTGGATGTCGACGGTCAGCGGGTCCACGGCTTCGACCTTGGCGATCGCCTGCGTGTACATCGCGAAACTGCTCGGGCTGTTCGGTACCGCCGGCGCGCGCGCGAGGGTGAACACGACGTCGTCGGACGTGAACGGGCTGCCGTCGTGGAACCGCACGCCGGGCCGCAGCGCGAGGCGCCAGGTCGTGGGCCCGGTTGCGGTCCATGACAGCGCCAGCGCCGGCTTGAGGCGCTGCTGTTCGTCCTGGGCGATCAGCGGGTCGAAGACATGGCGCGTCAGCGCGATGTTGAATCCGATCACATGGAAATGCGGATCGAAGGAGGTGGTCGTGAAGGCGGCGCCGATGGTCAGGGTCTGCGCGTTCGCGGCACCGGCGAGGGCTGCGAAGGCGAGAGCGATCAGAACGCGACGTGAAGAATTCATGGTCGAGTCTCCTGCATCAGCCGCCGCGGTCCGAGCCGCGGGCGATCAGTTCGTGCAAACCACGGGCGAGAAAGCTCGTGACCTCGGTATCCCCGAACAGGCTGCGCGCGGAGGGCGTCGTCGCGACGTCCAGGATCGCGGGGGCGCCACCCGCGGCCGTGTAGTCGATCTTTCCGAATTCGACGCCGAAGCCGGCGCGGAACTCGGCAAGCTCGGGCACCGGCGGCCCATAGACGATCTCGCGCTTCACCATCCGGTCACGGCCCTTGGCGAGCGGCTCGCGGCACCATTGCGTGCGCGTGAAGCTCGCCGTGCCGAGGAAGATCGCCTGGCGGATGACATAGAGGTCACCGTCGCGCTCCGGCAGGAAGCGCTCGACCACCAGCGACCGGTCGCGCCAGGTGCGCGACGGCACCGCCGCGATCGAGTCGTAGATCAGATACTTGCCATGATGCGGCGGCGACAGCGGGAAGAACCGGCGAT
>JANNTF010000763.1:0-8129 GCA_031403455.1 Alphaproteobacteria bacterium
CCTTGCGATCGACCAGCACATTGGTCGCCAAGAACGCGGTGATGGCGAGGACGAGACCGAGCACGGCGATGGAACCGCGCTTCAGGCCGGTGGAGATCGTCATCATGGGTCAGCCCGCCTTCTTGATGTCGACGACCACGGCATTGGCGAACAGGAACAGCGCGATCAGGGAGCCGAAGAAGAAGATGTCCTTGAAGTCGATCACGCCTCGGTTCAGGGCATTGAAATGCGTGAGGAAGCTAAATGAACGGATCGCCTCGCTCAGCCAATCCGGCGCCCAGCCGGCAAAGAAATTCAGCACGAAACCCGTGCCGCTCACGGTGAAGATGAAGGTGGCCGCGGCGGTCACCACGAAGGCGATCACCTGGCTCTTGGTGGTTGCCGAGATGCACGCGCCGATCGCCAGGATGCCACCCGCCATCAACAGGCTGCCGAGATAGCCGGCGAGGATGACGCCGTTGTCGGGCGCCCCGAGCCAGTTGACGGTGATCCAGAGCGGGAAGGTCAGCGCCAGCGCAACGGCCGTGAAGGCCCAGGCCGCGAAGAACTTGCCGAGCACGGCTTGGGTGAGGCTGATCGGCAGCGTGAGGAACAGCTCGATCGTGCCCTGCTTGCGCTCCTCCGACCACAACCGCATCGCGATGGCCGGGATCAGGAACAGATAGAGCCAGGGGTGCCACATGAAGAAGGATTGCAGATCGGCCTGGCCGCGCTCGAAAAAATTGCCGAGATAGAACGTCAAGGCGCCAGCGAAGGCGAGGAAGATGACGAGGAACACATAGGCCATCGGCGTGGCGAAATAGCCGACGAACTCGCGGCGGAAGATGGTGACGATCTGGCTCATGCGACGACTCGTGCGACGTTGCTGGGTTGGGTGACCTGGCGGAAGACTTCGTCGAGGCGGCCGCGCTCGACGCGGATCTCCTCGATCGCGAAGGCAGGATCGCGGCCGATGCCGCTGAGCGTGGTGACGAGATTGCTGCCCGGCCGTGTGAAGGCGGTGACGCAGGAGAGCCCCGCTTCGCCGGGCAGATCCTCGATCGCGACCACCGCCGACACCAAGCCGAGCGCCTCGCGCAAGGCCATGATCTTGTTGGTCGGGAGCACCATCGACACGGCGTTGTGCCACCGCGAGCGCGCCTCGAGTTCCCGCGGTGTACCATCCGCGACGACGCGACCTTGCGCGATGATGATCGCGCGCGAGCAGACCGCATCGACCTCTTCGAGGATGTGGGTGGAGATGATCGTCGCCTTGTCGCGCGCCAACTCGGTGATCAGGCCGCGCACCTCATGCTTCTGATTGGGATCGAGACCATCCGTCGGTTCGTCGAGGATGAGCACGTCCGGATCGTGCAGGATCGCCTGGGCGAGACCGACACGGCGCTTGAACCCTTTCGAGAGCGTCTCGATCGGCTGATGCAGGACGTTGGCGAGATGCGCGCGCTCGACCACGAAGTCGATCCGCTTCTGACGCGTGGCGCCCGTTATCCCGCGGATATCGGCGATGAAGCGCAGGAAGGCCGCTGGCGTCATGTCCGGATAGGCCGGCGCGCCTTCGGGGAGATAACCGATCTTCTGCTTCGCCTTCACCGGCTCCGTCATCACGTCATGGCCGCACACCGTCGCGCTACCGGCACTCGGGGCGAGGAAGCCGGTGATCATCTTCATCGTCGTCGACTTGCCCGCGCCATTGGGGCCAAGCAGCCCCAGCACTTCGCCGCGGCGCACATCGAATGAAATGTCGTCGACGGCGCGGATCGCACCGAAGGTCTTGCTGATGCCGCGGATGGCGACCATAGAATCCATTCGCAACTCCCTGTCCGGAATGTCGTTTTCGGCGTTGCCGGGGGCGCAGGATCTATAGAAAGCGCCACGATTTGCAAGTGCGGTGGTGCGGCGAGATTCAGGCTTTCATGTGAATGGTGATCAGGATCTTGATCCGCGCCCCCTTCGGCAGGTCGACGGCGACACGGATCCAGCTGCCGAAATGGCGCATCCGCGCAAAGGTGAGGCTGTCCTTCCTGCCGGGAAGCTTGAACTTGGTTCCCTCGTCGAGCCATCGGATCCCGTCGGGCGAGATCTGCAGACGGGCGCGGGCGGCGCCAAGCTTCACGGGCGTATCGAGGGCGCGGACATAGACGATCGCTTCTGTGGCCCAGCCGCATTCATAGGGCTCGCTGGCGCAGCTGCCCTGCCAGACCTCGTTGCGCGCGATGACGGCCGTGGCGTTGTGCGGCAGCATGATCAGAACTCCCCCGAGAGGCAGACAGAGTCGATGTAGAAGAGCGCGCGCTTGTCGACATCGGTTTCGGCGAAGAACGCGATGTTGAGCATGCACCAGAGGTTGCGCATCGCCGGCATCACGATGGGCCCGATCGGCGCCAGATCGAACACTCTGTCGTTGCATTGGAATTCGAGCATGCGCATCGCCGCGAGGTCGAAATCGAAGCGCGCGTAGTGCCAGTTCACCTTGGTCGGAATCTCGTTGTAGCAGAGCTTCTGGTCGCCGCCGGGCAGGTCTTCCCAGCCATCGGGGGCGAGATGATCGTGCGTGACCGTCTTGCCCTCGGTGCCGAGCGGCTTGACGTCCGTCGTCACGCGCTTGAACTGCCATTTCTGCACGTGCTTGCCGTCGACGGCGTTGAGGAAGCGCAGATGCGGCATGACGCGATGCCCGCCCTCATGCGGATCCTGCAGATCGTAGAGGAAGCCGACCGAGCGAATGTCCGTTTCAGAAAGGCGCAGCTCGCTCGCCTCGGGCTTGAACGTGAAATAGAACTCGAGCCGGATCGGGCCTGGTTTGCGAAAGGTGAGCCGTTTGATCGCGACGTTGCGCGCGCCTTTGCGCGGTCGCGTCTGCACCTTCAAGGCGTAGTTCCCGTCCCAGCTGCCATGGGTGCCATTGTCCCAATGCGTCAAGGTGGAGAGCTGCGGCTGCGTGTGCTGCTGGTAGCTCGGGTTCATCGAGTCGAGGGTGTTCTCGTAGTTGCCGACGAGCTGCGTCCAGCCGCAGAAGCCGCGATCGAAATCGTCGAAGCAGATGATCCGACGCATCGGATCGAAACGACTCAGGCTCGGATCGGCGAGCCTCAGATCGCGCAGCATCTCGGACATGCCAGTCTCCTCGGTTGAATTCAGCCTTTGGTGGCGCCGGCGGTCAGGCCGGCGATGAGATATTTCTGGGCGGCGATGACGATCACCACGATCGGCAGCAGCTGCAGCGTGGTGGCGGCGAAGAGCACGCCCCATTCCACGCCATCCACCGCGCCCGTCATCTCCGACAATGTCAGAGGGGCCGTCTTCGCCTTGGTCGTCGTGAAGATGAAGGCGAACAGGAACTCGTTCCAGGCGTAGACCAGCACGAAGACTCCGACCGCGACCATGCCTTGCGCGCAGAGCGGCAGGATCACGCGCCGGAACACGGCGAAAGGCCCGGCGCCGTCGACCATCGCCGCCTCGTCGAGCTCGCGCGGGATCTGGTCGACGAAGGCGCGCAGCACCAGCGTGCCGAGCGACACGAAGAAACTCGCATAGAGCAGGATCAGGATGAGATGCGTGTCGTTGAGCCCGAGCGCGTTGACCGCCGGGAACAGCGGCAGGGTGATCACGATCGGCGGGATCAGGCGGATGAAGATCATCAGGAAGGCCGAGAAGGTCAGCGCGCGCGAGCGGTAACGCGAATAGACGAAGGCGCCCAGCGCGCTCGACAGCACGGCGATCAGCGTCGCGCCCGCCGCGACGATCGCGCTGTTGAGGAGATTGCGGAAGAAATCCGGCCAGCGGATCAGCAGCCCCGCGTAGTTGGCGAGGGTCGGCTCGAACAGCCAGCGCGGCGGGAAGACGAAGATGTCGCGCGCCGGCTTGAGCGACGAGGCGACCACCAGCAGGATCGGAAACGCCGACCACACGATCAGCGCGACGAGCGCCAGGCCGCGCAGCACGCGGATGGGAAGGGGCCTAGACGGCATCGGGCGCGAACATCCGTTTGTACATCTGGCGCAGATACGGAATCGCCAACAGCATCGACGCCATGACCATGATCCAGCCGGTCGCGGCGGCGATGCCGAACTCGTTGTAGCGAAACGCCTCGAGATAGAGATAGACGGCGAGCACTTCGGTCTGCCGCGCCGGGCCGCCTTGCGTGATCAGCCAGACCTCGGAGAACAGGCGGAAGGCGAAGACGTAGCGAAACAGCATCGCCACCAGCATCGCCGGGATCAGCAGCGGCAGCGTGATGCGCCGGCATTGCTGCCACGGTCCCGCGCCGTCGATGCGCGCGGCCTCGTACAGCTCGAGCGGAAGTGCGAGGCGTGCCGCGTAGAGGATCAGGAACGTGAACGGCAGATGCAGCCACACGCTGAGCAGCCCGGCCAGCAGCAGCCCGTGCAGCGGCTCGACCGCCCATTCCAGCGTCGGTAAGCCGAAGAAGCTCAGCGTCTGGCTCACCATGCCGACCTGCGGGTCCATCATGAAGCGCCACATCACCACGGCCGCCACTTCGCTGATGGCGTAGGGCGCGAGCATGATCGCGATCATCACGCGGCGTACCGGCACCCCGCCGGCGAAGAGCAGCGCCGCGCCGAGCGCCAGCAGGAGTTCGAGATGGACGACGACCAGCACGACCAGCACGGTGTTCTTGAACGCGCGCCAGAAATAGCCGTCGACCAGGATCTCCGCGTAGTTGGCGAGGCCCACGAAACTCGGCGCGAGGCCGAAGCTCGATTTGTTCAGACTGAGCCAGAACACATAGAAGCTCGGCACCAGGATCACGCCGATCAGCAGCGCTTGCGCCGGCGCGATCATCGCCCAATGGGCAGGCGAGAGCCGATTGACCGCCATGGCTAAAGCCGCATCCCGCCATCGACCGCGAGCGTCGCGCCGTTGACATAGGCGCCGCCCTCGCCGCAGAGCATCAGCGCGGCGCCGATCAGATCGTCGGGCTTGCCGAGTCGGCGTGCCGGGATGCGCGATATCACCACGTCGCGGAATTGCGGATCCGCCAGGACCGCCGCGTTGCGGTCGGTATGGATCGCCCCGGGCTGGATCACGTTGAAGGTGACGCCGCTGTCGCCGAGCGTGCGTGCGAGCGTGAGGATCATGTGCGTCTGCGCCGCCTTCTGCCCGGCATAGACGAGATGGGTGAGATTGCCGCGCTGTTCCTGCACGCTGCCGAGCGCGACCACGCGGCCCCAGCCGCTCGCGCGCATCGGCGGCACCAGCGCCTGAAGCAGCTGCAGCGTGGCGCGCATGTTGACTTCATGCTGCGCGCGCATGTCCTCGATCGTGACCGCGAGCCAGTCCTGGCGAATCTCGATCGAGGCATTGAGGACGAGGATGTCGATCGCGCCGAGCCCCGCGCCGATTTCGCGCGCGAGTCCGGCGGTCGCGTCGGGATCGGCGAGATCGGCGCCGAAACCCTTCGCGCCGCCGCCGATCCCGCTTGCCACGCTTCGTGCCACGGCACTGTCGGGTCCGTGCACCGCGACGCTGGCGCCGTGTGCCGCCAACGCCGCCGCGATCGCCCGGCCGATGCCCTGCGTCGAGCCGGTGACGAGGGCGGTCCGGCCTCTCAGTTCGTTCGCCTGCATCGCGCTCAGAGCAGCGGCTGGACGCGCTTCGCCGCGTCGGCCATCGCGCGCTCGGGCGTCTTCATGCCGAGCATCGCGGCCTGGCTCTCCTCGGTGAACATGTCGTAGGCGCGCGCCTGCTGGTCGAAGGCGGGAAGCGGGATGCGCGCGTTCTTGATCGCCTCGGCCTCGATTGCCGCGTGCGGCAGGTTCTTGGCGAAAGCCGGGTCGGCGTAGGTGGAAACGCGCACCGGGCCGTTGCCGTTGAGCGCCATCTTGAGCGTGCCCTCCTTCGAGGAGAGCGCGCGGATCAGGCTCCAGGTCAGCGCCTTGTTCTTCGAGTTCTTCGGGATCGCGTAGGCCCAGAACTCGTAGGTCGGCGCGTAGGGCACCTTGCCGGCGAGTTCGGACGTCATCGGCATCAGCGCCGCCTTGATCTTGCCCGGATGCTTCGACAGCGCCGGGTCGTTGTAGCTGACGACGCGCGCGAACGGATTGATCGCCATCGCGACGCGACCTTGCTGGATCATCGTCGTGATCTCCTCGTTGGTGAGCGCGCTCATGTTGCGCGGCACGATCTCGGCCTTGTGCATCGCGGCGAGCGCGGCGAGGCCCTTCACCATGCCCGGCTGCTCGCAGACGATCTTGCCGTCGCCGGTCATGTAGTCGCCGTCGAAGCAGCGGCCGAACGCCAGGTAGTTGGCGGCGAACTGCGTCGCGAAGACCATGCCGAAGACCTGGGTCCCGTCGGCGCGCTTGAAGGTCAGCTTGCGCGCCGCCTCGACGAACTCCTCGAAGGTCTTCGGGATGCCGGCGACGCCGCGCTCCTCGAACAGCGCCTCGTTGTAGACGAGCGCGTTGGTCGCGTGGCGCATCGGCACGCCGCGCAAGCTGCCGTCGAGCTTCATCGGCGCGACCAGGCCTGGCGAGATATCGGCGAAATCCTCGATCGGCGCGGATTGCTGGAACGCGTCGAGCGGCTCGAACAGCGCGAGCGTGCGCGGGATGGCGCGGCCATTGACGAGGTAGGCGAGGTCCAGCGTGGTCTCGCTGAGTGTGATCTCGCGTAAGAGCCGCTCGCTGATCGCCGCGACGTCGCCGAGCGTGATCCAGTTGATCTCGGTTTTCTGCGCCGCGCGCCACGCCGCCGTGACGTCGCCGCCCGGTCCGTTGGTCACGTTCTGATGCACGCGATGGCCGAAGGCGTTGAGCGCGGCCGTCTGCGCGCGCGCTGCGCCGGGCAGGGCGGCGAGGGCGGTGGCGGCGAAGCCGAGTTGGCGGCGGGTGAGTTGAGTCATCGTTTTCCTCCTGAGGTTTGGTGGTTGGTAACCATCTTAGAGCATCGGCGGGACGCGTCTCGCGGCATCCGCCATCGCCCGAGCAGAGCCCCTTTCATCGTGTACCCGGCTCCGAGCGGCGCCGCGGCGAGCAGCTGGCGACGGTTCAGAATCATGATTTGTCCTCCCTTGATGATCTCTCGAGCGGGTGAGCGGTCAGACGATGGCGCCCTGCGCGGTCAATTCGCGGCGCAGGAGATCGGTGTCGAGGTCGGCGGGTGCGACATTGCCGCGGGCGGCGAGGGCCGCGGCAAGTCCGGCCGCCTGACCCATCGCGTAGCAGGGCGGAATGATCCGCACCGAGGCCGCCGCTTCATGGGTCGCCGAGACCGGCCGGCCCGCGACGAGGAGATTGTCGACTTTCCGTGGCACCAGGATGCGGTAGGGGATGTCGTAGACGGTCGGCGCGTCGGTGACCGGAATCTTCTTGGCCGCCTCGGCATCGGCGACGGCGCGCTCCGCCGGTGCGAGAGTCGCGGTCTCGACCTGCCCACCCAGCATCGTCAGGGTCGAGCGCGTGCCGTTGAGGTCGTGGATGTCGATCGGATAGCTGCAGCGCCCGATCGCATCGGGAAAGCGCCGGCCCGTCAGCACGTCGTCGGCGGTCTGCGTGTACTGGCCGACGATGTGCCGGGTCTCGCGGATGCCGATCTGCGCCGCGGTCTCCAGCAGCTGCGCGTTCTCCAGCCCGGGGCAATTCGCGCGCAGGAACTCGAACACCATGAGGCAATCGCGCTGGCCCTGGATCTCGGCGCGCGAGAGATGGCGCGGATCGGTGCCGATGAGCCGCGTGATGTTGCAGCGATAGACGCCCGGCGCCGACTCGCGCGCCATCAGCAGATACTCGCGCGGGTAATGCCAGCGTCCTTCGTCGCGTGCCTTCTGCACGATCGACATGAACAGGCGCTCATCGGGATGCGCGCGCGCATGCGCCTCGACCTTGGCCTCGTCGACATTGCCCAGGCGCATGAACATCGTCGCCGGCATCATCTTGCCGTCCGAGGCGCGGCCCTTGATGCAGGGCACGCCGGCGCGATCGGCGACATCGGCATCGGCCGAGCAATCGACGACGTGGCGCGCCTCGATCAGGCCGAGGCCGCCTTTGTTGTGCACGACCAGCCCGGTGATGGTGCCGTTCTGCATGCGCGTATCGACGAAGCTGGTGTGGAACCAGGGCTCGACGCCCGCGTCGTCGACGAGCTGCATCGCCGCGAGCTTGCAGGCC
>JANNTF010000764.1:0-3740 GCA_031403455.1 Alphaproteobacteria bacterium
GCATCACGGTGTTCATCGACACCTTGAAGCGCACGTCGTCGAACACGAAGAATTCGATCTCGGGACCGAAATACGCGGTGTCGCCGACGCCCGAAGACGCGAGGAAGGCCTCGGCCTTCTTGGCGATGGAACGCGGGTCGCGGTTGTAGGGTTGGCCGGTCCCGGGCTCGTAGATGTCGCACACCAGGATCAGCGACGACTGCGCGGCGAACGGATCGATGACTGCCGTCCTGGGGTCCGGGATAAGCACCATGTCGGATTCGTTGATCGCCTTCCAGCCGGCGATCGAGGAGCCGTCGAACATCAGGCCTTCTTCGAACACATCCTCATTGATCGTCTCGACCGCATGAGCGAGGTGCTGCCATTTCCCGCGCGGATCGGTGAACCGGAGATCGACATACTTGATGTCCTTCTCCTTGATGAGTTGCAGGACCTTCTTGACGTCTGCGTTGGCCATTGTCTCTTCCCGTCCTCTGATGGAATTGAATTTCGTGACGTCGGTTGTGTGGCGCGCGGTCGGCTAGACGGCCTCGTTGCCGCGCTCGCCGGTGCGGATGCGGATCGCTTCCTCGACATTGGTGACGAAAATCTTGCCGTCGCCGATCCGTCCGGTATGGGCCGCTTTCTGGATCGCTTCGATCGCGCGCTCGACCAGCGCGTCCTCGATCACGACCTCGATCTTCACCTTCGGCAGGAAATCGACGACGTACTCGGCGCCGCGATAGAGCTCGGTATGGCCCTTCTGGCGCCCGAAGCCCTTGGCTTCGGTAACCGTGATCCCCTTGAGCCCGATCTCGTGAAGCGCATCCTTCACTTCATCGAGTTTGAAGGGCTTGATGATCGCCTCGATCTTCTTCATCGCCTGACCATCCCATGCTGCGATCCGCTCGGCGGTCGCGCGGCGACCCGATGAGCGGCATACGCCGTGTTACCCGTTGTTAGCAGGGTGCGTGCCAACTCCGCCTTGCCGTCGGAATGACCGCAATTCTGGCAGGATCCGCCCGCGGGATCGGGCGAGGCCTGCGGAGCTTTCGACCGCATCGATGTCATGCGCACGAACTAAGCAGATTGTTGCGCATTTTTTGGTCGATCGACCAGAAGTCGCCCGATCCGGCGCATCGCGTCCTCGATGTTCTCGATCGAATTCGCATACGAGAAGCGCAGATAGCCCTCGCCATGAGCGCCGAATGCGGTCCCGGAGAGGACCGCGACGCCGGCCTCGTTGAGCAGCGCGTCCTGCAAATGCCGGCTCGACATGCCGGTCTTCGCGACGTTGGGAAAAGCATAGAACGCGCCGCCCGGCTCGACGCACGAAACCCCGGGAAGCTGGTTGAGCGCCCGCACGATCACCTTGCGGCGCTCGGCGAAGGCGGCGACCATCTTGTGGACGGCGTCTTGCGGTCCGTCGAGCGCGGCCAAACCCGCGAATTGAGCCGACGCGTTGACGCAGGAGTGACAGTTGATCGCCAGCCTTTCGGCATGGGCGTACAGGCTCTCGGGCCACACCGAGTAGCCGAGCCGCCAGCCGGTCATCGCGTAGGTCTTCGACCAGCCGTCGAGCAGGATCAGGCGATCGCGCAAGCTGGGATAATTCAACAGCGACACGTGCTCTCGGCCGTCATAGAGCATCTGGCCGTAAATCTCGTCCGACATCACCGCGACCTGCGGGTGTCGCTCCAGCCCTTTCACGAGCTTGTCGAACTCGGACCGCGGCACGGTGCCGCCGGTCGGATTGGCCGGCGAGTTCACGATGATCAGACGGGTGCGCGATGTGATGAGGCCGAGCACCTCGTCGGCGTCGAAGGCAAAGCCGTTCGCTTCCTTCAGCGGCATCGGAATGGCTGCCGCGCCGGAGAACTTGATCACGCTCTCGTAAATCGGGAAACCCGGGTTCGGGTAGATGATCTCCGCACCTGGCTCGCCGAACATCAAGATCGCAAAGAACATCGTCACCTTGCCGCCGGGCACGACCAGGATCCGCTCCGGAGAAACTTCGACCTTGAGGCGCCGGTGCAGATCCTTGGCTATGGCTTCACGCAGCGGCAGAATCCCGTTCGCCGGCGTGTAGCCGTGGTGACCATCGCGCAGTGCCTTGATCCCGGCCTCGACGATGTGATCGGGCGTGCGGAAATCCGGTTGACCGATGCCGAGATTGATAATCGATTTGCCCTTGGCTTCGAGGGCCTTGGCGCGCGCGAGCACCTCGAACGCGGTCTCCGTGCCGAGCGCGTTCATATGAGCGGCGAGGGCAAGCGACATCGGGGCATCTCCTGGTGGGGCGCGTCCGGCGGACGGGCCCGGTCATGCGCGCCGCACTATACCGATCGGCTCTCGTGCGCCAAGCGGCATCGCGGCGCGGCGCGTCTTGACCCTTCACGGCGGCCGGCGTAAGTCACCCCGCATTCGGTGGCGGCCGTAGCTCAGTTGGTAGAGCACCGGTTTGTGGTACCGGTTGTCGCGGGTTCAAGCCCCGTCGGTCGCCCCATTTCTCATCCCCATCGCCGCCGCCGTCACTTTGCTGTCGGCGCGAGATAGCTCTGGGTGGATTTGAACAGCGCCAGCCCCGTCACCGAAGCGGCGTGCAGATCGCTCCGGCGTGCGCCGACCATGAACATCGCGCCCGGCGGCAGGTTTTGATCGATCGCGAATTCCATGATCGCCGCGGCGAGCGGCCGCGCCTCGGTAAACCGACGCTCGCGTGGCGAACGCGTCCACACCGCTCGCGTGAGCCGGCCGTCGAGCACGTCATTGAGCTGCGTGGTCAAGATGGCATCGCTCGGCCGCCACGCCGGTTCGCAAACCGCCGGCAAGCGTACACAGGCGAGCATGCTGATCTCCGGCAGGGCTCGCAGGCGCGCAATCACCGGTGTCGACATCAATGCCGCGATCGTGTCGACCGCCAGGACGAGTCCGCGCAGATGATGCCCACGATCGAGCAGTACCGCCGCGAACTCGTGATAGCTCAGCCCCAGCGCCTCGGCCTGCCGCAGGCGGCTCAGCGCGATGTCGCGCGGCGGTGTCTTCCAGGCGCGGCGCACCGCACGACGCCATAGCCAGGACCCCCCGGATGCGTCGAACTGCGGTCCTCCGTTGTGTCCCAGCGCAGGCGCTGCAGCTTCACTTGGCTCGAGCTGAACGGGAACATGGTGGCGCTGCATCGGCGCGGTCAGCGTGTTCGCGGCCGGGACGATCGACTGGCCGGCGCCGTGACCCGCGCGAGCATCACGAGATAGCGTACGGCGCGCCGCCCGGGATTGCGAAACCAGCTATCCGCGGTCTGGGACACGAAGAGACAGTCACCGGGCCCCAACTCATGGACGTCGGATCCGTTACCGAATTCGAGCGTGCCGTCGAGCACGAGGATGTGCTGGTCGATGCCGCGATAGGCGGCGGCGGGATACGCGACGCGTGCGCGGGCGGGCAAGGTGACGTCGACGATGTCCTGGATCGACCCGGTATTCGCGGGCGAGACAGCGCGGCGAAGATACCCGGTGCCTGGATCGCGCCAGATCGGCTGATCCCGGGCCCGCATCAGTGGCATCGACCTGCGTTCGACTTCCGCGAAGAGCGTCGAGAGCGTGATCCCGAGCCCGGCGCAGAGCCGGCCGAGGATGGCGGCGGTAGGGCTGCTCTCGCCACGCTCGACGCGCGAGATCATGGCGCGACTGACGCCGCAGCGGCGGGCCAAGGCATCCAGCGTCAGGCGCCGCGCCGCGCGCTCCTGCTGGAGACGGCGCGCG
>JANNTF010000765.1:0-1415 GCA_031403455.1 Alphaproteobacteria bacterium
GCGCTGATCGGCGCCAGCCTGTGGGCTTTCTATCAGGTGACCCTGCGCATCGTCGGACGGCACGATGCGGCGGAGACGACGGCGCTATGGACCGCCGTCGTCGGCGCGCTGTCCTCGACTCTGGTCGGGCCGTTCTTCTGGAGCGCGCCCGATATGTCCGGTTGGATGTTGCTTGCCGCCGTCACCCTGCTCGGCGGCTTCGGCCACATGATTTACTCGCGGGCATTCACGCTCGCCCAGGCGTCCACGCTGCAGCCGTTCACCTATCTGCTGCTGGTCTTTGCGACGATCTTCGGCTGGCTGATCTTCGGCGACGTCCCGGATCGCTGGACGATCGCCGGTGCGAGTCTCGTGGTCGCCAGCGGGCTCTACACGTTTCATCGCACGCGTGTGCGCGCAGTCGAGCAACGTGCGCCCTGAGCCGCGAGACGCATCGGCTTCTCCGGCCGTCGCCTATTGGGCGGCGGATTCGCGCGGCGTGTTGCGCCGCCCGAATGCGGCCTCCATCTCGCGGCGCAGCTTCACCGCTGCGTCGGTGGCGTCATAGTCGACGTCGGTCCATTTGAGGCGCGTGCCCTCGGCGATGTCGGATTTGAGTTTGACGTTGTGGGCGAGGCCGAGCGGCAGGAATCCTTCGTCGAGCGAGGCCAAGGCCGGCGTCTGCTTGCCCCAGACGCAATAGCCGCCTTCGCCGTCGAGCATTTCGCCGGCCTGCAACGGGCGTTTGGCCGTCGCGACGACATCGGCGAGGAAATCGATGGCGCAGCCCGTGGCTTCGTGGCGCAGCGCCGCCGAGGCGACCGAAATGCCGATCTCCAGACCGATCATATGGATCGGCCGGTACATCGCCATGTGCTCGAAATTATCGTCGGGCAGCATGCTGTATTCCTCGGCGCAATTGCGGACATAGTCGTGGCCGCTCTTCACGACGACATAGGTGCCCATCTGGAGATGATGCGGGACGGGCGTCATGTCGCGAAACAGCGACGAGACGACTTCGGTCGTCCCGCCATGCGTGAGCCGGCAGCCATCGGCGACCGGCTTGCAGATCCTGGCAAGGTCGTAGCAGGAGACGGGCGGGAAGGAGAGGCCCTCGGGTTGAGGCGTGAGGCCGGTGGCGTTGCAGACGGCCGACATCTCGATGCCCGATTTGGTGCCGTCGATGAAGGAGTTGAACATCTTCGGGTTCATCCGACCGCGCTTGGCCTTCTCTTCGGAGAGGCCGAAATTTTCCCACACCGTATCCGGTGTGGAGCGATGAAAGGTCGGGTGATAGCGCGTGCCCTTGCCGGCCGAGACGATGTCGAACCCGCAGGCGCGTGCCCAGTCGACATGCTCGCAGATCAATGCGGGCTGGTCGCCATAGGCGAGGCTGTAGATGACGCCGGCGGCAGCGGCCTTGCGCGCCAGCAGCG
>JANNTF010000766.1:0-3090 GCA_031403455.1 Alphaproteobacteria bacterium
AAGCGCCGGATCAGGAGCATGTCCCGATGGTATTGAAACAACTGCGCCATATCGGGCTCGTCGTTGCGAAGCTTGCGCTTGGGGGGCACGGCCATCGAGTCTCTCCCGTCGGTAACTGCTGATTGCGATCAAACTATTCGCGCGTGTCGCTAAGGAGCAACCAACGTGATTGGTCATGACGTTGACTAAGCGTCATAAAATATTATTTAACTGAATGTCGATTAAAACAATTCACGTCCCCTACCGCAGTGCATCCTAAGGCGTTCAGTCGTTTGGCAGCCTGACGCCGAATGCACGCCGACATCTCGACGTGAGCGATCGCTTGCCAGGCCACCGATCGCACTTCACTTTGCCGCTCATCAACAATCGTGATTCGTGGGAGAGCCTGACAATGAAGCGACGCAAGCTGCTAACAGCTGCCGGGATGACGGGGATCGCCACGTCCATGAGCCCCGCGGCACTGGGGCAAGCTGGATGGCCCTCTTCCATGACGCTCTCGACGGCCTCTCCTGGCGGCGCCTTCGCGGTCTATGGACAGGCCTGGGCGACGCTGGTCAGCGAGCTGCTCAAGATCCCGACATCGACGCAACAGACGCAGGGTCCAAACCAGAATCTCGTGCTGATCGACACAAAGCGCGTCGAACTCGGGATGACCACGCTCGGTCCCGCCTTCGAGGCCTGGACCGGCGAGCTGGAACTGCGCAAGGGCGTCAAACACACCAGTGTCCGCGCGCTGTTTCCCATGTACGAGACGCCGTTCCACGTGATCACGCTGAAGCGCGCGGGAATCACGAACATCCGCCAGCTCAACGGCAAGACGGTAGGCGTCGGGCCGCAGGCAGGCACGCCCGGTACGTACTTTCCACGCTGGTTCAAGGAACTCGGCGTTAACGCGACGATCCGCTATGGCGCCGCGTCCGACATGGCGTCCCAAGTGGCCGATGGCCGTATCGACGCCTTTGCGTTCGCCGCGGGCTTGCCGATCCCGGCCTTCTCCGAGCTCGAGACCACGGCGCAGAGTGGCGCTTCGTTCTTTGCCTTTGACCGGGATGAAATAGAGAAGCTGCTGCCGAAGAACCCGTTCGTCAGCCCGTTCACCATTCCGGCCAATACCTACAAGTCGATGCCCGAGGCGCAAACGACGGTTGCGATGTGGAACTTCGCGATCGCCCACAAGGACATGCCCGAGGATCTCGCCTATCAGATCACCAAGCTGTCGTTGGAGAACGCCAGTCGTCTCGTCACTGCCATCAAGGCGGCCGAAGCGACCAAACCGGAGAATGCAATCAACAATGGGTTTCTCCCGTTCCATCCCGGAGCCGTGCGGTATTACAAGGAGAAGGGCATCAAGCTCGATCCTCGCGCATTGGCGTGATTGGCCCGACACGCGCAGACGCCCGAGAACAGGGCCTCGGAACCCACCGAGGCCCATCGTCTGCCGTATCTGGGCACGCGCCCCTGGAGTCGAGACGTCATGACGAGCCAGCAACCGCCTGACCACGGCGCGGCCCCTACACCGGCGGATTTCCAGAAGACCGAGAAATTCGATTTCGGTGCTCGCTCGCGTGAACTGCGCGTTTGGGAGCGACAGGCGCTGTTCTGGGCTTGCGTCGCCTTTACCGCTTTCCACCTGGCAGTCCTGAACTTCGTCTCCATCGACGAGTGGGTGTTCCGGACCTGGCACGTCGCCGGCAGCTCGATCATCGGCTTCGTCGCCTACGCTCTGTCTCGGCGCGAGAACGCGCCAGGCGTGAAGTGGTGGGATTGGTCACTGATCGCGGGAACATTGATCTGCGCCTTCTACATCACGCTGAATCTTCGCGAGTTGGAGGGCCGTACCGGTGTTCTCCCGACGCAGGCCGATATGTGGATCGGAATCTTCGGTTGCCTGTTGATCCTCGAGATCACGCGCCGAACGGCCGGCATGATTCTGCCGGTCATCTGCGCAGTTTTCATCGTCTACGCCTTCGTCGGCCCATGGATGCCAGGCGTGCTGCGACATCGCGGTTACGGCGCCGATGACTTCTTCTCCTTCGTGTATTCGAAGGAAGGCGTGTTCGGCATCACCACGGCCGCCTCGTCACAATTCATCGTGCTGTTCGTTGCCTTCGCGTCTTTCCTCGCGGTGTCCAAGGTTGGCGACTACTTCATGGGCCTGTCATTCGCCTTGTTCGGCTGGGCGCGCGGCGGGCCGGCGAAGGTGGCCGTCATCTCCGGCATCCTGTTCGGTACGATCTCGGGCTCGGCCGTGGCGAATGTTGTCGCCTCCGGCACTTTCACGATCCCGATGATGCGGCGTGTCGGTTACAGCCGCGAGAGCGCGGCCGCGATCGAAGCGACCTCATCGACCGGCGGCCAGATCACGCCCCCGGTGATGGGTGCCGGCGCCTTCATCATGGCCGAGCTGACGGGGATCCCATATTCGGAGATCGCGCTCGCCGCGGTTTTCCCAGCGATCCTCTTCTATGTCGCCAACTACGCGCATGTCGATATCGAGGCCGTGAAGCAGAACATCCGCGGCCTGCCGCGCGAGGAGTTGCCGCGCATCAAGCCGATGCTCGTCGACCTCGCCTTGCTCGTGCCCATGGCCATCCTCGTCATGCTGCTGCTCTTGGGCTACTCCGTCATGGCAGCCGGGACCTGGGGTATTCTCTCGGCGATTCCGATCATGCTCATCAATCGTCTAGGCGGTATTCCCTCGGTGGTGATGCTCGCGCCTTTTGTGACGATGTGGAGTCTGCTCGATCGCGAATGGACGCCCAATGATGCGGGAGTCGTTGCGATCGGGGGCGTCTCCGCGCTCATCCTCGGCGTCGGTGCCCTGCGCAAGGGGGTCGGTGCCGTGGGCGATGCGCTGCGCAAGACCGCGCACGATACGGTGACGGCCCTCGAGGACGGCGCAAAGCAATCCATCCAACTCATCGCCGTTTGCGCGAGTGCCGGCATCATCGTCGGCGTGCTCGGACTTACCGGACTGGGCGGACGTTTCGCTCAGCTGATCCTGGAGATTGCTGGAACGAGTCACTTCCTGGCCCTGTCGTTCGGGATGTTCATCGCGCTGGTGCTTGGCATGGGCATGCCGACGACGGC
>JANNTF010000767.1:0-2442 GCA_031403455.1 Alphaproteobacteria bacterium
CCCATCGCGAAGAAACGCGCCCGACGGCGTGCGGCGGCCTCGTTGGCATTGACCGGAAACCGGTCGTAATTGCGCCCGCCGGGATGCGCGACATGATAGGTGCAGCCGCCCAGCGCGCGGCCGTTCCAGCGATCGAATAGGTCGAACACCAGGGGCGCGTGAACCGGCACCGTGGGATGCAGCGCATTCGATGTCGCCCACGCCTTGAACCGGACGCCCGCCACTTGGTCTCCCGCCGTGCCGGTTGCCCTCATCGGCACAGCGCGGCCATTGCACGCCAGCACGAAACGCTCCGGCGTGAAGCCGGTGATCTTCACCTGCAGGCGCTCGACCGACGAATCCACGAATCGCACGGTTCCGCCGCCGGCCGGCTCCTCGCCCAGCACGTGCCAGGGCTCCAGCGCGTGGCGCAGCTCGAGCTCCATGCCGCGACAGGTGATCGTCCCGAGCGGGGGAAACCGGAACTCCAGATGCGGCGCAAACCAGGCCGGATCGAAAGGCTGCCCATCGCGCCCCAGATCCGCGAGCACGTCCGCAAGATCGAGCGCGCAGAAATGCGGCAACAGGAACTCATCATGCAGCCGCGTACCCCAGCGCACCGGCGCATGCTCATACGGCGTGTCCCAGAAGCGCGCCACCAATGCGCGCAGCAGCAATTGCTGCGCCAGACTCATCCGCGCATGGGGCGGCATCTCGAAGCCGCGCAGCTCCAGGAGCCCGAGCCGCCCCGCGGGGCCTTCCGGCGCATAGAGTTTGTCGACACAGAACTCCGCACGATGCGTGTTGCCCGTCACGTCGGTGAGCAGGTTGCGAAATATGCGATCGACGCGCCACGGCGGCGGCGCACCGCCTGCGCGGGCCACCGCCTGGAAGGCGATCTCGAGTTCGATCAACGAATCGTCACGCGCTTCGTCGATGCGCGGATGCTGGCTCGTCGGACCGATGAACAGACCGGAAAACAGGTAGGACAGCGACGGGTGATGCTGCCAATAGGCGACCAGGCTGCGCAGCAGATCGGGCCGGCGCAGGAATGGGCTATCGGCCGCCGTCGCGCCGCCGAGCACGATGTGATTGCCGCCACCGGTACCGACATGGCGCCCATCCAGCATGAACTTCTCGGCGCCAAGCCGCGCCGCGCGCGCCTCCTCGTAAATGATCGTCGTGCGCTCGACGAGCCCGGACCACTCGGCGGCGGGGTGGATGTTGACTTCGATGACGCCGGGATCCGGCGTGACGCTGAAATGCAGCAATCGCGGATCACGCGGCGGCGGATAGCCTTCGAGCGTGACTTTGCGACCCAGCGCCTCCGCCGTGTCCTCGATCGCGGCGACGAGGTCGAGATAATCCTCGACCGCATCGGTCGGTGGCATGAAGACATGCAAGCGCCCGTCGCGAGGCTCGACGCACAGGGCCGTCCGTGCCACCCAAGCGGCGGATTCCTGCGACGCCGGCACGGCACGAATCGCGCTCTGCGATTGCACCTCATCACTTGCGACCGGGCCGGTGGTGACGAGACCCTGCGCAGCCGGACCCAATTTCCGATCGGGCTGCGCGTCGGGCAACGCTCCGCGCGGTGCGAATGGATCGACCGCCTCAGCGAAGGGATAGTCGCTGGGTTTGACCCACGGCAGGCTGTCGAGCGGCAGCCGCAGCCCCATCGGCGAATCACCGGGCAGCAGGTACATGGCCTGCGCGCGCATGAACCATGGGCTGGAGACCCAGCGCCGCGATGCACCGCTGCCATCGCGCCCCAGGGGCAGGGCATAGCCGACCACGGCGTCCAGCCCAGTCTCGAAGATGCGCGCGAGGCGCTCGCGCTCGAGCGGATCGGCAAGATGCGATTTCAGCGGGTCGACATTCACCGGCAGGCGGCGCTCGCGCCAGAGGTAATACCAGACATCCTCATAAGCCGGGACGCGGAAGGCGGGGTCGAGTTTCAGGCGCGTTGCAAGAGTCGTCGTGAAGAGCTCGGCGGCGCGCGCGTCGAGAGTCTCGCGATCCTCGTCATGCGCCAGCAGCGCCGCGTTGCGCCATACCGGTTGTCCGTCG
This sequence comes from Alphaproteobacteria bacterium, assembly GCA_031403455.1. Classification (GTDB taxonomy): domain Bacteria; phylum Pseudomonadota; class Alphaproteobacteria; order CACIAM-22H2; family CACIAM-22H2; genus CAIOSQ01. The sequence continues at coordinate 2,050 of JANNTF010000767.1, forward strand.
CGGCGCCAGAAACACGACAATGCCCAGCGCGGCAACTGCTCGCCCGGATACCATTTGCCCTGCCCGTAATGCAGCAGAGCACCGCGCGCAAAGCGCCCGGCAAGGCGGCGCAGAAGCATGCCTGCGCGCCGGCGCTTGTTCGGTCCAAGCGCATCCGTGTTCCATTCCGCGCCGTCGGGATCGTCGATCGAGACGAAAGTCGGCTCGCCACCCATCGTCAGCCGGACATCGCCGGCAGCGAGACGACCGTCGACCGCACGGCCACGCGCCAGGATCTCGTTCCACTGCGCTTCGGTGTAGGGCTTGGTGACGCGCGGCGCTTCCCACACCCGCTCCACGCCCATGCGATGCTCGAATTCGACCTCGGCCTTGTCGACGGCGCCGGTCACCGGC
>JANNTF010000768.1:0-1043 GCA_031403455.1 Alphaproteobacteria bacterium
GGCGAGATCGCGATCGCCAAGCGCATCGAGGCCGGCCGCGACAAGATGATCGGCGGCCTCTGCGAGAGCCCGCTGACCATGCGTGCGATCGTGCAATGGCGCGACGCCCTCATGGAAGGGAAGATGCTGCTGCGCGACATCATCGACCTCGAGGCGACGATGGGCGGCGGTCCCGGCGCCGAGCCGAGTGTCGACCCCGCCGACGCGCAAGCCGATGTGGATGAGCGTCCCGCGCCGGTCGAGCCAGAAGGCGGCGGCGACGCCGCGGGCGGCGAGAACAACGGCGACGGCGACGGCGACGAGGCCAGCCTGTCGCTCTCGGCGATGGAGATGCAGCTCAAGCCGCAAGTGCTCGAGCAGTTCGAAAAGATCGCCGGCACCTACAAGCGCATGCATCGCATGCAGGAGAAGCGTCAGGAAGCGCTGCATGGCGGACGCATCTTCAATCCGGCGTCCGAGAAAACCTATCAGAAGGCCCGATCCGAACTGATCGAGATGATGGAGGGCGTGCGGCTTAACAACGCGCGCATCGATCAGCTCGTCGAGCAGCTCTACGAGTTCAACCGCCGTCTCGTCGGCTCGGAAGGCAAGCTGATGCGCCTCGCCGATTCCTGCGGCGTGAAGCGCGACGAGTTCCTGTCGAAGTATCTCGGCAAGGAAGTCGATCCGCGCTGGTTCAGCCGGGTCAGCCGCATCGAGACCAAGGGCTGGCAGAAATTCGGACAGGCGCGCTATCGCGAGGAGATCGAGGCGCTGCGCGGCGAGATCGCGGAGATCTCCGAGCGCTCCGGCCTGCCGATCGCCGAGTTCAAACGCATCGTCCAGACGGTCCAGCAGGGCGAGCGCGAGGCGGCGCGCGCGAAGAAGGAGATGGTCGAGGCCAATCTGCGTCTCGTGATCTCGATCGCGAAGAAATACACCAATCGCGGCCTGCAATTCCTCGACCTGATCCAGGAAGGCAATATCGGCCTGATGAAGGCGGTCGATAAATTCGAGTACCGCCGCGGCTACAAATTCTCCACCTACGCGACGTGGTGGATCCG
>JANNTF010000769.1:0-2906 GCA_031403455.1 Alphaproteobacteria bacterium
GCGGATCTCGCGCGTGGTGTGGACGGATACGGTCGATGGCGAGCTGCTTGCCTATCCGGACACGCTGATCGGCACCGACAGCCACACCACGATGGTCAACGGCATCTGCGTGCTGGGTTGGGGCGTGGGCGGGATCGAGGCCGAGGCCGCGATGCTCGGCCGCTCGCTCTCGATCGCGCTGCCGAGAGTTCTCGGCGTCGAGGTGACCGGACGGCTGCCGGTCGGCACCACCGCCACCGACCTCGTCCTCGTCATCGCCCAGATGCTGCGCAGGCATGGCGTCGTCGGCAAGCTGGTCGAGTTCTTCGGCCCCGGGCTGGAGGCGCTGTCGGTGCCCGATCGCGCGACGATCGCGAACATGTCGCCGGAATACGGCTCGACTAGCGTGCTCTTCCCGATCGATCGCCTCACGATCGAGTATCTGCGCCTGACCGGCCGCGCGCCCGATCAGCTCGCGCTGGTCGAGGCGTATGCGCGCGCCCAGGGTCTGTGGCGCGAGCCGGCGATGGCGGCGCCGGAATTCGACGAGGTGATCGCGCTCGATCTCGCCAGCGTGCGGCCGAGCATCGCCGGTCCGCGGCTGCCGGAGGATCGCATCGATCTCGATGCGGCCGCCCGCAGCTTCATGAGCTACGCAAGCCAGCAGACGCCGCGCGCGCCGCATGTCGCGGTGCGTGACGCCGCCTGGACTCTGCCCGAGGGCGCGGTCGTGATCGCGGCGATCACGAGCTGCACCAACACGTCCAACCCCGCCGGCATCGCCACGGCGGGTCTTGTCGCCAAACACGCAGTCGCGCGGGGCCTCACGGTCAAACCCTGGGTGAAGACATCCTTCGCGCCGGGCTCGCAGGCGATCGCCGCCTTCACCGAGCAGGCGGATCTGCAGCGCTGGCTCGACATGCTCGGCTTCAACGTCATCGGCTTCGGCTGCACGACATGCAACGGCATGTCCGGTCCGATCGAGGAGCGCCTGGCCGAGGCGATCGATGGCGGCGGGCTGGTCGCCACCGCCGTGCTCTCCGGCAATCGCAATTTCGAGGGCCGCATCCATCCCAACGTGCGCGCCGCTTACCTCGCCTCGCCCGCGCTGGTCGTCGCCTATGCGCTCGCCGGCTCGATGCAGGTCGACATCGCCCATGCGCCGCTCGGCCATGACCGCGATGGCAAGCCGGTGCTGCTCGCGGAGATCTGGCCGACGCCCGAGGAAGTCGCGGCGGCCGTCGATCGCGCCTTGGCGAAGACCGATTTCGCCGGCATCTACGCGCAGGTCTTCGACGGCGACCCGGTATGGAAGGGGCTCGATGCCGGGCAAGGCTTGCGCTACCGCTGGGATTCGAGCTCGACCTACATTCGCAAGCCGCCCTATTTCGACGGCATCGCGCTGCAGCCCGCGCCGATCGGCGATCTCAAAGGTCTGCGGCCGCTCGCGATCCTCGGCGATTCGATCACGACCGATCACATCACGCCCTCGGGCGCGATCGCCAAGGACAGCGTCGGCGGCAAATTCCTGATCGCGCATGGCGTCGCGCCGGCCGAGTTCAACTCCTATGGCACGCGACGTGGAAATTTCGAGCTCGTGTCGCGCGCGACCTTCGCCAATATCCGCCTGCGCAACCGCATGGTGCCGGGCAAGGAAGGCAGCTGGACGAAGCTGATGCCCGAGGGCAGCGTGATGGCGATCTTCGACGCGGCCCTCGCCTACGCCAAGCGCGGCGAGCGCCTCGTGGTCATCGCGGGCAAGGATTACGGCTGCGGCTCGTCGCGCGATACCGCCGCCAAGGGGCCGAAGCTGCTCGGCGTCGCCGCCGTCGTCGCGGAGAGCTTCGAGCGCATCCATCGCTCCAACCTCGTCGGCATGGGCATTCTGCCGCTCGCCTTCGCCGACGGCGTGCGCGTGGCGGGTCTCGATCTCGACGGCAGCGAGACTTTCGACGTCATCGGACTCGATGCGGGATTGCGGCCGGGCTTGCGCGCGACGCTGCGCATCCACGCCGCGTCGGGTCCGCGCGACGTGCCGGTGATCTGCCGCATCGACACGCCCGAGGAGGCGGAGACGATCCGCCATGGCGGCATCCTGCCCTCGGTGATGCGCGCGCTCACCGCGCCCATTGCGGCCGAATAGGGAGCGCGTGCGATGAGCCAGCGTTTCATCCCCGCCGTGTTCGTGCGTGGCGGTTCTTCCAAGGGCGTCTTCTTCCATGCGCGCGACCTGCCCGCCGGGCGGGCGGCGATGGATGCGATCTTCCTCGCAGTGATCGGCAGCCCCGATCCGTATGGCCGGCAACTCAACGGCATGGGCGGCGGCATCTCGTCGCTGTCCAAGGCCGTGATCATCGGACCGTCCACGCGACCCGATTGCGACGTCGACTACACGTTCATCCAGGTCGCGGTGAACAAGCCGATCGCGGATTGGGGGTCCAATTGCGGCAACCTCTCCTCCGCCGTCGGTCCTTTCGCCGTCGACGAAGGGCTCGTGAAAGTCGCCGATGGCGAAGCGCTGATCCGCATCCATCAGGTCAACACGAAGAAGGTGATCCACGCGCGCTTTCCAGTGCGCGATGGCAAGGCGGATGTGCGCGGTGACTTCGTGATCGCCGGCGTGGCGGGCAGCGGCGCCCGGGTGCGGCTCGACTTCCTCGATCCCGGCGGCTCGGTGACCAAGGCGCTCCTGCCGACGGGACGCGTGGTCGAGCAGCTCGACGTGCCGGGACATGGCCGCTTCACATGCTCGATGGTCGATGCGGCGAACGCCGCGGTGTTCGTGCCGGCGAGCGAGCTCGGGCTCACCGGGAGCGAATCGCCCGATGCGATCGAGGCGAATGGCGAGCTCATGGCGCGGCTCGATACGATCCGCCGCACCGGTGGCGTGGCAATGGGATTCGCGGCGACGCCCGAAGCGGTCGGAC
>JANNTF010000770.1:0-3649 GCA_031403455.1 Alphaproteobacteria bacterium
GCATGTGGCGCTGCGCGACCAGCGCGTAGAGAGATGGGATCAGCGGCCCGTAGGGAACTTCGAATTGCGGATGCGCCGCGCCGATTTCGGCCATGTTGCGGATCGCCGCGGCGCGCGACTGGTGCGACAGCATGTTCTGGCCGGTGACGCAGAGCACGGTGCGGCAGGCGCCTGCGCCGAGCGCCTGCGCGGCCGTCTGGATCAACGCCACGCCCGAAGCGCCCGCCAATTCGAGCGTGGCGAGATAGCTCGGAACGATGCCGAGGTAGTGCGCGATGGCGGCGGCCGGCATCATCATCGGCTGCGTGCGCATCGGCAGGGCGATCACCGCGTCGATATCCTCGAATCTCAAGCCCGCATCCGCGATCGCGGCACGCGCCGCCTCGGCCTGCAGCTGCATCGCTGTCTTGCCCGGCAAACGGCCGAGTTGCGTCTCGCCGATCCCGATGATCGCCGCGAGCGACGCGCTCATGGCAGGGCCAATGCTCGCCCGACCATGTCAGCGCCGTAATCCCTGATCGCCGCCTCTCGCGTGACCTTGCCCTGGCGCAGGTCGCGCGCGAGCAGATCGAGCGGTCGCGCCTGCGGATCGCCGTAGCCGCCGCCGCCCAGCGTCTCGACGCGAACCGTCTCGCCCGCCTTGAAGCTCATGCCCGACGCCTTGGAGTAGAGCTCCTCGGCCTGCGGCGTTCCCGGGTTGCGGATGATGCGCGTGACGTTGCTCGGCTTGCCGCCATGAATGCCAGGCGCCGCCACGACATGCGCGTCGGAGCGCAGCGAGACGGTCGTGCCATCGGCGAGGATGCGGATCTGGCGCGCCATGCCGAGTCCGCCGCGGAATTTTCCGGCGCCGCCGGAATCGGCGACCAGCGTGTACTCGTCGAGGATCAGCGGGTATTCGAGCTCGAGCGCTTCGACCGGCAGATTGGTCGAGTTCACGGTGTGCACGTGGATCGCGTCCTGCCCGTCGCGATCGCCGAAGGCGCCCGCGCCGCCGCCCATCGATTCCGGATAGATGTAGGTCGTCTTGCGTCGGGGGTGCCAACCCGACACGTTCGTCGCCGAAGTCGAGTCGTTGCACGACGCCATCGCGCGATCCGGCGGCAGGGCCTGGAACAGCGCACCGAAGATCGCACCGCAGAGCCGGTTGCTGGTGACCGCGCGCGCGGCGACGGCGGCGGGCGGGCGCGGGCTGGCGATCGTGCCCAGCGGCGCGATGATCTTGATCGGATCGATCATGCCCTGATTGGGCATCAATCCAGGATCGAGCACGGCCTTGACCGAATAATAGACCGAGGCCTGCAGTGCGCTCTCCGGCAGATTGACGGCGCCGCGCGCCTCCGGTCCGCAATCCGTGAAATCAAGTTCCAGCTCCTCGCCGCGGATGCGCACCGTGCAGACCAGCTTGATTGTCTCGCCGCCGAACCCGTCATCGTCGAGATCGCGTCGGAAAGAGTATTCCCCGTCGGGCAGCGCCGCGATGCGGTTCTTCAGGCGTCGCCGCGTATAGCTGAGGATGTCCTCGATCGCGCGCTCCACCGCTTGCCAGCCCATGCGGTCGACGAGCTGCACGAGCATGCGGCCGCCGCGGACATTGGTGCCGATCTGGACGTTGAGATCGAGCACGCGCTCCTCGGGATCGCGCGTGTTGCAGGCGATCATGTCGACCAAATCGCGATCGACCTCGCCCCCACGCGCGATACGGATCGGCGGGATGCGGATGCCCTCCTCGAAGATCGAGCGCGAGCTGCCGGAGGTCGAGCCGGGATTGCGCCCGCCGACATCGGCGTGATGCGCGATGTTGCCGGCGAAGAAGCGCACCACGCCGTCGTGATGAACGGGCGTGATGATCGAGATGTCCGGCAGGTGACTGCCGCCGGCGAGATAAGGATCGTTGCAGATGAAGGCGTCGCCCGGCATCAGCTGATCGAGCGTGTAGCGGCGCAGGATCGCGTGCAGGCCGCCCATCATGGCGCAGAGATGGATGGGGATGAGATCGGCCTGCGCCACGAGACGCCCCGTGGCGTCGAACAGCGCGGTGGCGCAATCCTTGCGCTCCTTGATGTTCGACGAGAACGAGGAGCGGATCAGGATCGAGCCCATGTCCTCGGCGATCGCCAGCAGGCGGTTGCTGAAGACCTCCATCTGCACCGCATCGGCGAGACGCTCGCTCATGACGTCACCTTCACGACCAGATTGCCCCAGGGATCGATGCGCGCCGTCTGACCGGGGAAGAACAGCGTGGTCGCGCTCATCTCGTTGACCGCGGCCGGCCCCGGTATGTCGATGCCGACGGGCAGTCTCTCGCGCTGATAGACGGCCGTCTCGCGCCAGCCGCGCGCCGCATCGATGTACATCGAGCGACTGCCGATCACCGCGTCCGCCAGCGATCTGCCGCCGGCGATCCTGGCTTGCGGCGCCTTGGGCACATCGCCGATCGCTTGCAGGCGGCAGGTGATCAGTTCGACGGGCCGGTCGCGCAGCGCATAGCCGTACTCGCGGGTATGCGCGGCATGAAACCGGTCGATCAGCGCGACGAGATCGGGCGCGCCCAGGCCGTCGGCATCGACTTTGACTTCGAAATTCTGACCGAGATACCGCGCCTCGACCGTACGTCGGAAGCGCTGTCGAGCGGCCGGCACCGCCTCCCGCGTCAGCCAGGCCTCGGCCTCGGCGCGCATCTCGTCGAACAGCGCAAGCAGCCGGCGCCAGGAGTCGGGCGAGGCATCGGCGAAATGGCTACGCACGAAATCGGAACTCAGATCCGACAGCAGGATGCCGCGCGCGCAGACTGTGCCAGGCTCGCGCGGCGCGACGAAGCTCGGGATACCGCACTCCACGGCGACCTCGGCGGCATGCAGCGGGCCGGCGCCACCGAAGGCGCAGAGCGCGAACTCGCCGAGATCGTAGCCACGCTCGACCGACACGGAGCGGATGGCGCGGCTCATATTCGCGTTGGCGATCTGCACGATGCCGTGGGCTGCCGCCTCGATCGTGAGTCCCAGCGGCTTGGCGATCCTGGCCTCCACGACACGCCGCGCGGCGTCCATGTCGACATGCATTCGTCCACCGAGGAACGACTCCGGATCGAGTCGACCCAGGCAGAGATTGGCATCGGTGATCGTCGGCTCGACGCCGCCCTTGCCGTAGGCGACAGGCCCTGGATCGGCGCCCGCGCTGCGCGGCCCGACCTTAAGCGCGCCCGCGTCGTCGATCGCCGCGATCGAGCCGCCGCCGGCGCCGATCACCTGGATATCGAGCATCGGCGTTTTCACGGGATAACCGGCGACCAGGCGATTGCCGGTATAGAGCGGCATCGAGCCATGGATCAGCGATACATCGGTCGACGTGCCGCCGACATCGAAGGTGATCAGATTGGGAAACCCGGCGACGCGGCCGATCTCCGTGGCGCCGACCACGCCGGCGGCCGGACCCGACACGCAAGTGCGCACCGGCGTCGCGCGCACCGTGTCGGCCGACATCAAGCCGCCATTGGAATGGATCGTGTAGGGCTCGACCGGGATGCCGAGTGCACGCACGCGCGCGCGGAAGCGCTCGAGATAGGCGCCCATGCGCGGGCCGACGAAGGCGTTCACGACCGTCGTCGACACGCGCTCGAACTCGCGGAACTCCGGCAGGATCTCCGAGG
>JANNTF010000771.1:0-3935 GCA_031403455.1 Alphaproteobacteria bacterium
CGGACCTCCTATCCCCGCATTCTCTACGCGTCGCCGGCGAGAAACTCGGCGAACAGCTCATCCACACCGACCAGTTGGTTCACGAGGCCGGCACGATGGGCCTGCGCACAGAAAGCTTCGAGCGTGCGGCGATTGGGCTCCAATCCATGCGGATGATACTCGACGCCCATCAAGGCTTCGGTCTCGTCGAGATCGGCCTCCTGCCAGGGCGACGCATAGGGAAAGAGACGCGCCCCCGCGGTGAAAAAACGTTCGGCTTCCTCGAACATCGTCTGCAGCCGGCGGAGACTCCAGGGCGCCTGTTCCCACACCGCACGCCGAAGGATCACGAGATGCTGCGGCGGGTAGCAGCCGGTGGCGCGGAAATATTCCTGCTCGACGCGTCGAAAATCGGCGATCAGCCGCACGAGTGGCCCCTGCCCGCCGTCGAAGCCGCGCGGGCGCAGCGGCGAGACGATCGCATCGAGCTCGCCGTCGCGCAGCATGTCGCAGAGGGCGCGGCCGGCGGGCGCGGCGACGACGCCGTCGGGCAGGCTCGGGCCGCGGGCCGGCGCGGGATCGTCGATCGGCCCGATCGTCCAGCGGATGCGATCGATCGGCACCTGGAGCTGCGCCAGAAGATGGCGATACCAGACCGAGCCGCTGGCGCTCCAGCTGTACATGCCCACGCGCTTGTCGAGCAGATCGGTGGCGCGACTCAGTCCGCTGCCACGCCGCACGAAGATGTCGCGTGCGCCGAAATTGCGCAGTGGAAAGACCGGCAGCCCGACATGCGAGCGATCGCCGGCGGCAATGCGGTAGAGATGCTGCGCTAGGGAATGCTCGCCGCCATGAATTGCTGGATCGGTGAGCGCCCGGTTCAGCGCCTGAACCCGCTTCCCGCGACTCCAGGTGAGATCGATGCCCTCCGCACGCACATCGCCCAGCGCCAGCGGCACCAGGCGCGCGTAGTCCGGAAAGCTCAGGTTCAGCGCCAATCCCATGTCAATGCCTCGTCGATCCGCGATCCATTCAGGCTGTCATGGCGATCGGCAACCGTCCATGGCACGACGCGGGGCTCACGCCGTGGCTTGGGAATAGGGGCCGCGGATCGGGCCATCGCCGGCCACGGTGGTGCGGCGCGACACGCGGCGATAGCGCGCCATGTCGTAATCGCGCGCGCGATGCAGCAGGCAGCGATTGTCCCACACCACCAGATCGCCAGTCTGCCAGCGATGGCGATAGCAGAACGCGGGCTGCGAGACGTGCGCGGCGAGCTCGCGGTGCAGGGCCTGACCGTCTTCGAGACTCATGCCGCTGATCTCGTTGCCGGCATTCATGGTGATGAAGAGCGAGCGGCGATTGCCGCGATCGGCATGCACGCGCACCAAGGGATGGCAGACCGGCGGCACGAATTCGCGCTCGACCTCGGAGACCGGCGGCTGCTGCGGAAAGATGCGCCGCCCGAATTCGTAGTAATGCACCATGTGCAGCGGCTCGAGACGCCGCTTCATCGCTTCGGCGAGCGCGTCATAGGCGAGGAACATGTTGGAGAATTCGGTCTCGCCGCCCTCAGCCGCGTCGGGCAGAACTTCGATTCCAAACAGCAACGAGCAATAGGAGGGGATGTAGCGATAGGAGCTGTCCGTATGCCAGCGCGCGTTGACCAGCTGAGCGATCACGCGATGATCGGTGACCGGCAGATGCTCACCCTCCGGCGAGACATTGGCGACGTTGTAGATCGTCGACGCGGACTTGGTCTTGTCCTTCTCCGGGAAAACCTCCAGCGGGCCGAAGCGTTCTGAAAAGGCGATCTGCTGCTGCTCGGTCAGAGTCTGCGCGCGAAAGCAGAGCACATGATGGCGCTGCAGCGCATCGCGCAGCCTGCCGAAGCTCGCCCCATCGATCGGTCGGGTCAGGTCGATGCCAATCACCTCGGCGCCGAGCGCGGTGCTGAGCGGCTTGATCGTCACTGCATCGAAGACTGCTTGATCAGGCATGTCGGTCCTCCCGGTGCTGGATCCACGCCCGTATCTCATCCCTGAATTTTCCACGTTCGGCAAGGTAGATGCTCTGCGTCTGCCGCGTCTCTGCGCTGAGCCCGCCTCGGATCTGCCAGGTGAGTCTTGCCGCGCATTTCGCGCTAGGATCCGGGCTCGACTCAATCCAGGGGAGAAGAAACGTGAAGCTGGTTCGATTTGGCCAACCCGGCAGCGAGAAGCCGGGCATCGTCGATGCGCAAGGCACGATCCGTGATCTGACGGGCGTGGTGCCCGATATCGGCGGCAAGGTTCTGGAGGCCGCAAGCCTCGACAAGCTGCGCAAGCTCGACACCGCCAAGCTACCGGCCGCGCCTTCCGGTGTGCGGCTCGGCGCCTGTGTCGGCGGCGCGCGGAATTTCTACGCGGTCGGGCTCAACTATGTCGATCACGCGAAGGAGACCAATTCGCCGATCCCGAAGGAGCCGATCCTCTTCAACAAGGCGACGAGCTGCATCGTCGGCGCCAATGACGACGTGATGATCCCCCAGAGTTCGTTGAAGACCGACTGGGAGGTCGAGCTCTGCGTCGCGATCGGCAAGCGCGCGCGCTATGTCGACGAGGCGGCGGCGCTGTCCTATGTCGCCGGTTATTGCGTGTGCAACGACGTCTCCGAGCGCGAGTACCAGATGGAGCGCGGCGGGCAGTGGATGAAGGGCAAGGGCTGCGAGACCTTCGGCCCGATCGGCCCGTGGCTCGTCACCACCGACGAGATCGCCGATGTCCAGAACCTCTCGATGTTCCTGGAGGTCAATGGCGAGCGCGTGCAGAAGGGCTCGACCAAGACGATGATCTTCGGCGTCGCGCATATCGTCTCGTACATGTCGCGTTTCATGGTGCTCGAGCCGGGCGATCTGATCACGACGGGCACGCCGCCCGGCGTCGGCATCGGCTTCAAGCCGCCGCGTTTCCTCAAAGTCGGCGACAAGATGCGCGTCGGCATCGAAGGCCTGGGCGAGCAGACCCAGAAAGTCGTCGCCTGGCGCTGACGGCTCAGCCCAGCAGCCGCGCGTGATGGGCGAGGTGATCGGCGACGAAGCTCTGGATGAAGAAATAGCCGTGGTCGTAGCCGGCGTGGCGGCGGAGGGTCAGCTTCTGGCCTGACGCCGCTGCGGCCGCCTCGAGCAATTCCGGCTTCAACTGCTCGGCGAGGAATTTATCGCCGAGTCCCTGATCCACCAGGATCTCGCGCGCGAAGGGCTTGGCGCGCATCAGCACGCTGGCGTCGTAGCCGGCCCAGGCCGCGCGATCGGGTCCGAGATAATTGCCGAAGGCCTTGCCGCCCCATGGGCATTGCATCGGCGCCGCGATCGGCGCGAAGGCCGAGCACGACGCGAACACATCCGGGCGCTTGAGCGCCGCGACCAGCGCGCCATGTCCGCCCATCGAGTGGCCGAAGATGCCGCGGCGCTTTGGATCGCTCGCGAAATTCGCGTCAATCAGCGCGGGCAGCTCCTCGGTCACGTAGCTGAACATCCGGTAATTCGCCGCCCAGGGCGGCTGCGTCGCATCGACATAGAAACCGGCGCCCTGGCCGAAATCCCAGGACTCGCGATCGCCGGGGAGCGCGGGTTCGCGCGGGCTGGTATCCGGCATCACGAGGATGAGGCCGAGCTCCGCCGCGACGCGCTGCGCGCCCGCCTTGATCGTGAAGGTCTCCTCGGTGCAGGTCAGGCCCGCGAGATAGAACAGCACGGGCAGCTTGCGCTGCGTTGCCTGGGCGGGCGTGAACACCGCGAAGCGCATCGGCCCGGCGCAGGCGCGCGAGGCGTGGCGATAGAAACCTTGCGAGCCGCCGAAGCACGCATGGGTGGCGAGGGGGTCGAGAGCGGTCATCGGTGTGCCGCCCCCCCACCCCATCCCTCCCCCACAAGGGGGGAGGGGGCCCATCGTGAGAGCGGCAAGGTCACACCAAGC
>JANNTF010000772.1:0-6575 GCA_031403455.1 Alphaproteobacteria bacterium
ACCTGGTCCGTGCCTACGCCAGAAAACAACTCTCTCCGGTCGAGGTTACGCGGGCGGTGCTGGATCGAATTGAAAAGCTCAATCCGGTCCTGAATGCATTTTGCTATCTTGATTTTGATTCTTCTTTGAAAACGGCAAAACAGTCCGAAAAGCGCTGGGCGAATGGCGCCCCCCTGGGCCTGCTCGACGGCGTGCCCGTTTCCATCAAGGACCTCCTGCTCACGCGCGGCTGGCCGACCTTGCGCGGCTCGAAGACCATCGACCCGAAGGGTCCGTGGAACGACGACGCGCCGGTGGTGGCGCGGCTGCGGGAGCACGGCGCGGTGCTGCTGGGCAAGACCACGACGCCGGAATTCGGCTGGAAGGGCGTCACCGACGGCCCGCTCACCGGGATCACGCGCAATCCCTGGAACACGAAAATGACGCCGGGCGCGTTCACCTGCGCGAACCCGCCGCGCCAGTGGCCGACCAGCGCGAAAGCGAGGTTGTAGAGCCGCGTCGTCAGCCCGCCCGCGTTCATCAGATAGCCGGCGAGCAGGAAGAGCGGGATCGCGAGGAGGATGAACTTGCTCGCCCCGTTGATCATGTTCTGCGCCACCGCCGCCGCCGGCAGCAGGTCGGCGCCCCAAGTGGCGAGATAGGCGGCGAATAGCAGCACGAACCCGATCGGCGCGCCGACCGCGAGCCCGCCGACGAAGGCGATCAGCATCACCTGGGTGGGCGCGAGCGCGGGCAGTCGGATCGCGTCGAGAACGCCGGTCAGCACAAACACGACGACGCCGAGCGCGATCGCCGCGACCATCGGCCATGGGCTGCGCCCTTCCTCGAGGTCGCGCAGCACGAGGCAGACCAGCCCCAGCGCGCCGGTGCCGCAGAGCGGCAAATAGCGGATCTCGGTCGGCCAGCCGAGCGCGGGCAGCACCCCGCCGATCAGGATCGCGGCATCCCACGCGCTGAAGATCATCACGCAGGTCGTGTAGGCGACGACGAAGTTGGCGAGAAAATCCATTACCGGCCGCCAGCTCGCCGGCGCGAAGACGGCGATGATGTCGACGGCGATGTGCTGGCGGCGGCGATGCGCGCGCGTGATCCCGGCGAAGATCAGCCACGCGAACAGGATGAACCCGACCTCCTCGGTCCAGCGGAAGGAGGCGTTGAACACGTAGCGCGAGATCACGCCGGCCGCGACGTCGAGGACGATCCCGGCCAGCAGCAGCACGAGCAACGGATCGAGCACGACCTCGATCGCGTCGAGCATGCGCTTCGCCGTCGCCGCGCCACCCGTCACCGCACGCAGCGGCGACGGGTCCGCGCCTGTCGATGCCGTCACTGCAACGCGGCGGAGCGCGTCGCGGTGATCGCCTGGATCATCTCGCGCCGCAGCGCGTCGGTGCCGATCCACTGGTCCCAGATCGGCCGCATCGGCGTCGACCACGGCGTCTTGTCATCGATGCGGATGATCTTCGCGCCGGCGGCGGCGGCCTTGCCGAGGCTCGCCGCATCCTCGTCGACGATCGCCTTGTGCAGCGCCTTCGACATCACCGCCGTCACATCCATCAGCACCTTCTGGTGCTCGGGCTTCTGACGCTGGTACCAGCGCTCGGACACGAACAGCGCGCTGATCGCGTAGATATGGCCGGTGGTCGAGAAATACGGCGCCACCTCGTACCATTTCTCGTTCACGTAGTTGGTCGGAGTGTTGTCGGCGACCTCGACGATCTTGGTCTGCAGCGCGTTGTAGACCTCGGGGTGCGGGATCGGCGTCGGGTTGGCGCCCATCAGGCTCCAGATCTGCAGATGCAGTGGCGATTGCAGCGTGCGCATCTTGCGGCCCCTCACGTCCTCGGGCTTGTTAACGGGAACCGTCGCGAACACGTTGCGCACCCCGGCAAGGGTGAAGCCGAGGACGCGGAAGCCGTGCGGCGGGAAGGCTTCGGCGAGCTTCTGCCCGACCGGACCGCTATAGACCGCCCAGGCATGGGCTTCGTCGCGGAAGATGAACGGCATGTCGAACACGCTCGCGTTCGGCACCCAGGTGCTGAACACCGTCAGGGTGTTCGCACTGCCCTCGATCGAGCCGAGGCGCATGCCTTCAGCCATCTCGCGTTCGCCACCCAATTGCGAGTTCGGGTAGAACTGCACGACGATGCCGCCCGACGTGCGCTGCTCGACCTCCTTCTTGAAATCGTCCATCAGCGCGATGTGCGGATGCGGCGCCGCGACCACGGTACCTATGCGCAGCACGTTCTGCGCGTCGGCGGTCGAGGGCGCGAGCGCAAGCGCCGCGCCCACGAGCGCGGCGGTGAGCGCGAGGCGCCGGGTGGTTGTCGTCTTCATCATGGTCTGATCCCCCTTGGTTGAAGCGGCCGGCTCAGGCGGGCGTCGCCTGTGTCGATCTGGTCTCGTCCCATGTCGCTTCGCGCTCCAGCGGATAGAGCGGCCGCGGACGTGTGCGAAAGGGAAAGCGCGAGAGGTCCGGCGCGTGGGCGCCGGGCGTATCAAGATAGAAGCAGCCAGACATCATCTCACCGAAGGGTGTGCGCCAGCCAGCCGCGGCCTTGGCGACGATGATGCGCAACCGCGCGGGATCGAGGCCGACAGCCTGGAGGTGCTGCGTGTCGTAGGGCAGCACGCGCGTCTCGGTGACGATGACATGGAGTCCGGCGACGTCGATGCGTGCGACCTGTCCGAGCTGAGCGATCTGCCCTGTCATCCACGGCCCGGCGCGGCGATAGGACACGGAGTCGGCGAAACTGATGGCGCCGTCGATCGCGACGGGCTCGCCATGCAGCCGGTCGGTCCGCGCGCCGACCTTGCCGACGAAGCGTGCGCCGACTCCGAGCGCGCAGGCGCGGCGCGCGGCCTCGGGATCGCAGAGCACCACCGCCGCGTCTTGGGCGTTCGCCGCGAGGAGCCCGGCGAGCGCGACGGTGCCGTCACCCGGCGTGCCGCCACCGATATTGTCCGCGACATCGACGAGGATCGCCGGAGCGCGGGCGCGCGCGGCGAGCGCGATCGCGTCGTTGATCGCGTCCGCAACGGGCACGACCTCCGGCACGAAGGCGGTTCGACGGGACCAGATCGCGCGTGCGATGCGCTCCGCGCCCGTCGCCGCGGCGCTGGCGTCGTGCGCATAGGCAAGCGCCGCCATGCCGAGCTGCGGCACGTCGGAATACGGATAGCCGACCGCGACCGAAGCACCGACGAGCCCGAGCGAAGCGACCGCCTCGTCGCGCATGCGCATGATCGAGCGCATCGGCTCGTCCGCCGTGACCTGGGTCTGCGAGACGGAGACCAGTGGCAGCTTCCTGAAACCGCAGGCCCAGCGCTGGCCGCGCAACAGATCGTCCATGCGCGCGACCGCCTCGGCACCGCGCGCCGCCATGTCGACATGCGGATTGGTGCGGTAGCCGACCAGCATGTCGCAAGCGGCAACGAGGCCCGGTGAGAGATTGGCATGCAGATCAAAGGTCGCGACAACCGGATGAGAGTGGCCGATAGCCGCCCGAACGCGCGCGACGAAGGTCGCATCGGCATCCGGCACGTCGGCGACCACCATCGCGCCGTGCAGCACGAGCAGCGCACCGTCGAACGGGCCGGCGGACGCGGCGAGTGTCGCGATCCGATCGAGCAACTCGAGAAACAGGGTGCGCGACATCGGGGCGGAGGGAAGCGCCCATGCGAACAAGATCGGGACGAGCGTGATGCCGGCGCGGTCCGCGCCTTCGATCATGCCGCCGATCTCCGTATTCGTCGCGCGATGGGCCGCGATGATCGAGGGCCCCTCATCAAGCGCGAGGGCATTGAATGCAGCGCGATCGGTCGGCACCGACGAGAAGCTGTTGGTCTCGTGGGATATGCCCGCGAGAAGGACCCGCGGCTTCATGCCTGCGCGCCAGGTGGATTCGAAAGCGCCGTCCTGAATCGTCCGAAAAATCTCAAGACCTCGCCTCCGATCGATACCGGCAGATAGTGGATAACGATAGCGGGCGGCGCGCGATGACGTCCATGCCCGGTTTCGCCGGGCGGATCATCGGGCGGTCCGACGCGTTCATCTGTTGGTGCTGCGGCGTCGCTCCGCGCCTGACGATGCACGACTCGGCTCCGGTATGGCACGCTACATCGGCGCGGAGACGGAGCCGCAACAGGTCGCAATTCGGAGACAGGATCATGAGCGAAGTCACGCGCGGCATTCTCGTCACCGGCTCGGGCAGCGGCATCGGCGAGGCGATCGTGCGCCGGCTTGCCCAGCCGGGCGCGGGCATCATGCTGCACGCCGCCCATAATCGCGCCGGCTGCGAGCGCATCGGCGTCGAACTGCGCAAAGCGGGCGCCGTCACCGCGATCGAGCTCGGCGATCTCGCCGAGACCGGCGCCGGCGCGCGGCTGGTCGAAGCGACGTTCAAGGCGTTCGGTCGCATCGACGTCGTGATCGCCAATGCTGGGTTTCCCGATCGCAAGCTGATCGGTGAGCTGGCGCGCGACGACCTCGATTACATGTACCGCGCCATGCTCGGCGGGTTGTTCGACATGCTCACGGCGGCGCAACCGCATCTGCTGCAGGCGACCGATGGGCGCGTGGTCGCCATCACGACGCATTGCGCGCATGTCTTCCGCAACGACTATCCGATCTATCCCGGCTCCGGTCCGATCAAGGCCGCGATGGAGACGATGGTCCGGGCGGCCGCGACGCAGTTCGCGCCGCACGGCGTGACGGTGAACGCCGTCGTGCCAGGCCTCATCCGCAAGCCGCACAATACCGAGCAATTCCTCGCCGCCGCCGAATGGCAGGCGCTCGCCGACAAGATCCCGATGCGCCGGATTGGCGAACCCGACGAGATCGCTGCGGCCGTCGCCTTCCTGGCATCGCGGGATGCGGCCTACATCACCGGCCAATGCCTCCACGTGAATGGCGGCTTCATCTGACATCCGCGGCCCATCCGACGAAGTTTCGCGCAAGGAAAAATCATGAAGCTGAGCCACCCGACTGGCCGCCATCCCGTCCATATCCGGCGCATCGAATGTCGCGGGTTCCGGCGCGATGACGGGCTCTGGGATATCGAAGGCCACCTGGTCGACACGCGCACCCATGATCTCGATCTGCGCGCGGAGCCCCGCATCGTCACGGCGGGTGAGCCAATTCATGAGATGTCGGTGCGCATCACCGTCGACGATGATCTGACGGTGCGCGCCATCGAGGCGGCGACCGCGGCGACTCCGACACGGATCTGCCCCGGCGCCGTCGAGCCGATGCAAGCCCTTGTCGGATTGCGCATCGCGCCGGGTTGGACGAACGCCGTGAAGCAGCGACTCGGCGGCGCGCGCGGCTGCACGCATCTGATGGAGCTGATGTGGCCGATTGCCACGACCGCGCATCAGACCGTCGCGGGGAGCCGCATGGATCGCATCCTCGGCCCGGCCGCGCCCGGACAGCGCCCCGCCAAGATCGATAGTTGCTGGGCCTATGCCGCCGAACGCGAGATCGTGCAGCGGTTCTGGCCGGAATATCACACCGGGCCGTGACGGCATCCGACGGCACCGACGCGCCACCTAGACGCGCGCCCGAGTGTCGGCAGAATTGACAGTTGCAGAACTCGACTTCGCGTTGTTAAGAATTGCCGCCTGAAATCTAAACGGTTTTCCTTACGGCATGGATCTTGCTGAGTTTCGTCAGATTTCGTTTTTGGAGACATGAGCCATGTCGCTTCTGCTGAGCAAATCGATCCTTGCTGCTGCCGCCATGTTCGTCGGGCTCACCGCTACGGCTTCCGCCGCGGTCCTGGTCCAGAAGGCGGCCGGCGGCGTCGGTACGGACGATATCTTTGTGGACAACCTGCTGTGGCGCGACGTGACGATCACGTCTCCCGCCGGGATCGGCACGATCGGCGTCGGGCTCTACAAGCTCGAGCGCGCGATCGACGCAGGCCCCATCACGCCGTTGTCGACGTTCTGCATCGAAGTCGACCAGTTCATCAACCTGCCCTCGACCTATGCGATCGACCTGCTGTCCGCCGCCCTGAGCGCCGACAAGTCTGCAGCGATTTCGCGGCTCTGGGCGCTGCGCTTCGTCGATGCGGCCAGCACGGCCAGCGTCGAGTTCGACGGCGTCGCGGGCGCCACGTCGCAGGATCGCGCCGCGGCCTTCCAGCTCGCCATCTGGGATATCGAGATCGACGGCGTCGGTGGAGCCGGTGCGGGTTTGGGAGCCGGCGGCTTCCAGACCAGCGCCGCGAACCCGGGACAATCAATCCTCAACGGGCTCGTGAACGCCTATCTCGCGATCGCGGGAAACTCCGGCAACCCGCAGGCCAATCTCTTCGCATTGACCAGCGCCGACAGCCAGAACCTGATCATCCCGGGCAGCCCGAATGGCGGCCCGCCGCAGCCGTTGGATGAGCCGGTGCCGGCACCTGCCCCCTTGGCGCTGCTCGGCGCCGCGCTCGCCGGCTTGGCCGCACTGCGCCGCCGCGCCTGAGATCGACAGCCCGGCCGACGCGGGTGGACCGCGTCGGCCGGACACGATCTGATTGCACGGACGCGTCGCCATCACGCTTGGTACTGCGCCAAGATCGCCC
>JANNTF010000773.1:0-3562 GCA_031403455.1 Alphaproteobacteria bacterium
CCGCAAGGCAACGTCACCGCCTTCGGCACCACGCCGCGCTTGCGCGCCTATCGCGTGGTCGCGATCTTCGAAGTCGGCATGTTCGAATACGATTCGAGCTTCGTCTATCTGCCGCTCCCGGCGGCGCAGCTCTTCTTTCGCCTCGGCGAGAGCGTGACCGGCGTGGAGGTGATGGTGAAGGAGCCGGATCGGTTGCAACCGATGCGCCGCGCGATCGCCGAGGCGGCCGGCGGAAATGTCCGGGTCTTCGACTGGCAGCAGGCGAATTCGAGCTTCTTCAACGCGCTCCAGGTGGAGCGCAACGTGATGTTCCTAATCCTCACGCTGATCATTCTGGTCGCGGCGTTCAATATCATCTCGTCCCTGATCATGCTGGTGAAGGACAAGTCCCGCGACATCGCCATCCTGCGCACGATGGGCGCCGCGCGCGGCTCGATCATGCGGATCTTCCTGATGGCCGGCGCCTCGGTCGGCGTGATCGGCACCCTGTTCGGCTGTCTGCTCGGCGTCGCCTTCTGCGCGAATATCGAGACGATCCGCCAATGGCTGCAGAGTCTCACGGGCACGCAGCTCTTCTCGCCGGAGATCTATTTCCTCTCGCGCATGCCCGCGAAGATGGATCTGGTGGAGGTCGGGTACGTGGTGCTGATGGCGCTCACCCTCAGCTTTCTCGCCACGATCTATCCGTCGTGGCGGGCGGCGCGGCTCGATCCCGTGGAAGCGCTGCGCTATGAGTGAACGCGCTCTGGAACTGGTCGATGTCGAACGACGCTTCGTGCAGGCCGGTGTGACGCTGGACGTGCTGCGCGGCGCCTCGCTGGCCCTGATGCCGGGCGAGGTGGTGGCCCTGGTCGGGCCTTCCGGCGCCGGCAAATCGACCCTGCTGCATGTCGCCGGCCTGCTCGAAGCGCCAGACCGCGGCGAAGTTCGAATCGAAGGTCAGGATGGCGGCAAGCTCAACGATGCCGCACGAACGATTCTGCGCCGGCGGGCGCTCGGCTTCGTCTACCAGTTCCACCATCTGCTGCCGGAGTTCTCCGCGATCGAGAATGTGATGATCCCGCAGATGGTGGCGGGCAAGTCGCGCGCCGAGGCCCGGCGCCATGCGGCCGATCTGCTCGCGCGTGTCGGGTTGACGCCGCGCGCCGAGCATCGGCCGGGGCGGCTCTCCGGCGGCGAGCAGCAACGCGTCGCGATCGTGCGTGCGATCGCCAATGCGCCGCGTGTCCTGCTGGCAGATGAACCGACGGGCAATCTCGATCCCGCCACGGCTGGCGGGGTATTTGTCGAACTCATGCGCGTGGTGCGCGAAACCGGACTCGCGGTGCTGATGGCGACGCACAACCCGGAACTGGCCGGCCGGATGGATCGCGTGGTGCGGCTGCAGGACGGCGTGCTCGTCCCGGGTTGAGTTATCCCCAGAGCCATAGGGCTGGGCAGGTCCTGGCGGCTCGATAGCCGCGGTCTCGCGTTGCTGCGCCGGGGCCGGGCCGGTAGGTTTGCGCCGCTCTTGATGTCCGATCGTCGCTCGATGGCCGAGCCTGTCACCTACCGCACCCTGTTTCGCGATATGCCGGCCACGGCGCAGGATCCGTCGGCGAAAGGCACCGGCGTGTTCGCCGATATCGCGCTGCGCGAGCTGATCGCGACCAATCAGATCGTCGGCGAAGATCCGATCCTCGACGAACAGATCCAGCCCGCCAGCCTCGATCTGCGCCTCGGGCGCTACGCCTATCGCGTGCGCGCGAGCTTCCTTCCCGGTGAGACCACCGTGATGGGCAAGCTCAGCTCCTTCACGATGCACCGCATCGACTTGGCGGCGGGCGCGGTCCTCGAACGCGGCTGCGTTTACATCGTGCCGCTGCTGGAGCGGCTGCAGCTGCAAGGGGGGATCTCGGCGCTGGCCAACCCGAAATCCTCGACCGGGCGGCTCGATATCTTCACGCGCGTGATCACCGACTACGCCACGTCGTTCGACAAGATCCCTGGTGGATATTCCGGGCCGCTCTTCCTCGAAGTCGCGCCGCGGACGTTCAGTGTTCTGGTGCGGCCCGGCACGCGGCTGTCACAGATCCGTTTTCAGCGTGGCTCCGACATCGCCACCGGCGCCAAGCTGCGCGACCTGCACAAGCGGGTGAAGCTGGTGAGCGGCGTGGAGGGCGAGCCGACCATCCGCGAAGGCCTGGTCGGCGTGACCATCGATCTCGATGGCGATCCTGCCACCGGTCTCGTCGGTTACCGCGCCAAGAAGCACACCGATGTCATCGACCTCGAGATGCGCGAGCACTACGAGGTGGCCGAGTATTGGGAACCGATCGCCACGCGCAATCGTCGATTGATTCTCGACCCCGATGATTTCTACATCCTCGTGACGCGCGAATCCGTGACGATCCCGCCCGATCATGCGGCGGAGATGGTTGCGTATGACACGATGGTCGGCGAGTTCAGGGTGCACTACGCCGGCTTCTTCGATCCGGGCTTCGGCCATGGCGGCGAAGGGCAAGGCAGCCGAGCGGTGCTCGAGGTCCGCTCGCATGAAGTGCCGTTCTTGCTGGAACACGGGCAGACGGTCGGATGGTTACGGTATGAGCGTCTGACCGCACCGCCGGCGCGGCTCTACGGCGCCGGATCAGGGTCGAGCTATCAGCGACAGGGCCTGCAACTGGCCAAGCAGTTCAAACGTCTGACTTGACCGCGATCCGTTCGGCGAGGCCGTGCCGCCCGGTGGCATGGTGGTTGCAGAGCTGAAGCGTGACCGCGATGGCGCGGCAGAAGACGCTTGGTGCGCTGGGACCGTGCCGCGCGGGGCAAGAGGAGCGTGAAACATGAGCATCCACGTCGCATTGCGGCACCGAACCGCCTATCGCTACGACCGTCCGATCGCGCTCGGGCCTCAGACGGTCAGGTTGCGGCCGGCGCCGCATGCGCGCACACCGATCCTCGCCTATTCGCTCAACGTCACCCCGGGGGGTCACTTCGTCAATTGGCAGCAGGATCCGCAGGGAAATTTCCTCGCGCGATTGGTGTTTCCCGAGAAGACCGATCGCTTCGAGATCAGCGTCGATCTCGTCGCGGACATGACGGTGATCAACCCCTTCGACTTCTTCCTCGAACCCGAGGCGGAGCGCACGCCGATCATCTATGACCCGAGCCTGGCGGAGGAGATCGCGCCCTTTCGTCGCGTCGCCGCGCCGGGGCCGCTGCTCACCGCCTATCTCGCACGCGTCGATCGCACGCCGATGGCGATGGTGGATTTTCTGGTCGGGCTCAATCGACAGCTCGCCGCCGAGATCCGTTATGTCATTCGCATGGAACCGGGAGTCCAGACGCCCGAGGAGACGCTGGCGCTTGCGTGCGGCTCGTGCCGCGACACCGGATGGCTCTTCGTGCAGATCCTGCGTCATCTCGGATTCGCCGCGCGCTTCGTGTCCGGGTATCTCGTGCAGCTCAAGGCGGATGAGAAATCGCTGGATGGTCCCTCGGGAACGGCGCGGGATTTCACCGATCTCCACGCCTGGTGCGAGGTGTATCTGCCGGGGGCGGGTTGGATCGGCTTCGATCC
>JANNTF010000774.1:0-4320 GCA_031403455.1 Alphaproteobacteria bacterium
AACTCGGCCAGCTTGCCGCGGGCCTCATGAGAGGCGACGGCCATCAGCTCGGCCGCCTCGCGCTCCACTTTCAGGATGTCCGCGAGCCAGACGAACCGGTTGTTCCAATACGGATCGATGTCCTTGGCCTGGTACAGCAGCGCCGCGTGACGATGGAACACCTCCGCCAGATAGGCGCATTCTTTCGCCGACAGCATGTCCTCGATGCACAGCAGATCGAGATCGGCGGCATCGGCAGCCGAAGTGATGCGGCGCGTATGCGGTGACGGCGTCAGAACGCCATCTTTGAGGCGCGCGCGCCCGGCGATGTTGAGCACGCTCGATTTGGGGTCGATGTGGTCGAGCATGCTGCCTGGCGCCCAGCGCCGCGGCGGCGCCGCGGTCTGCTTCAACAGCAGGCTGAAATCCGGCTTGGGAGCGGGCCGTGGCTTGAGGCCGCCGATCACTTCCGGCGCCATCGATGGCTGCGGCTTTGCGAGCGGCTTGCGCAGGTCGATAGGCTCCTTGAGCCGCAGCTTGTTCATGTGGCCGTCGACGCGCGTGCCGTCGGGGTGCCGGCCGGTGAAGTAGTAGCGCTGCCAGCCCTGCTTCTTGGCGTCCTCGTCGCCGGCCGCCATGCGCGCCAGAAACTCTTCGCGCGACAGGCGAAACGAATCCATCTGCGCTTGCAGCTCGGGCTCATCCTTCAGCCGCAGGATCTCGGGCTGCGTATCGATCATCGCCTGCTTGAGGATCGGGAAGATGAAGCAGAACGCCTCGCCCTCGTCGAACAGCACCTTGCCCGGCTTCATGATCCGCCAGTTCATCGTGAACGGGTAGGGCAGCCAATCGGTCTCGATGATCCCGGTCAACGGATAGGCGTTGTCCTTGGGTGCGTTGAAGGGGCCGGTCGCGAGAAGATCCCAGCCCGGTGGCGTTTGGAAAATGTAGTCGGTGTGCAGGGTGACGATGCCATGCCCGAAATTGCTCTTGCAGAAATGGTCGACCGGACGACCATCCGGCATCGGCTTGAGCGCACGCACGGTCAGGTCCGTGAGCTCGGGCCCGCCATTCCACTCGACCTCGATCGGGATCGGGTTGAGCACCAGCCAGCCGTTCGAGTTCGCGATCGACAGCGGCAGGCAGCGATAGGGATGGCGATTGGTATACGCGTCCATCCAGGCGCGCTCCGGCGGCGCCGGCACGATCTCGCAAGGATCCTCGACGACCGCGTAGCATTTCAGCCGATCCGGACCGGGGTGGCTCACGAGCCCTGGCTTGAGTGTTGGGGACTCCGCATTCATGACGGTTCTCCGATAAACAGGCTGCGCGAACGTGGAATGGGATACCGCTCTGGACCAGCCGCCGGCAAGCGCAGGAGTGACGCAGTCCCTAGAGAAAACTGTAGGGATCGATGTCGACCTGAATCCTGACGCGGCTGGAAACCTTAACGCCGGCCAGCCAATCGCCGATCACCTCCTGCAACGGCACGTCGCGCGGCGCGCGCAGCAGGAAACGACGGCGATGCCGACGCCGCAGAATGGCGAGAGGCGCGGGCGCCGGCCCGAGCGTCTCGACGCCGCCGGCTTGTGGCGCGTGTTGCGCCAGCGTGCGGCAGAGCCGGTCGATCTCGTCGCTATCCGGTCCCGACACGATCAAAGCGGCCAGGCGACCGAATGGCGGTAGCAGCAGACGCTCGCGCGTCTCCATCTCGCCAGCCAGGAAGCCGTCGCGATCGCCCGCCGCCAATGCCTGCATCGCGGGATGCTCGGGCGCATGCGTCTGCAGGAGCACGCGGCCCGGCCGCTCGGCGCGACCAGCGCGCCCCGCGACCTGGTGCAGCAGCTGATAGGTCCGCTCGCCCGCGCGCAGGTCGCCACCGGACAGACCGATATCGCCATCGACCACGCCGACCAGAGTCAGGCCCGGAAAATGGTGCCCCTTGGCGACGATCTGCGTGCCGATGAGCAGATCGATCTCGCCGGCCTCCATGCGCGCGACGAATGCCGAGGCCGCCGCCGGCCCGCCGATCGTGTCCGACGTCATGACGTCGATGCGCATGTCCGGGAACAGGGCGCGCGCTTCTTCGGCCACGCGCTCGACGCCCGGACCACAAGGCGCGAAGCGATCCTCCGCGCCGCAGGACGAACAGGTCTTCGGCAGTCGGCCGGTGAATCCGCAGTGATGGCATTGCAGCCGGCCGGCCAGTCGATGCTCGACCAGCCAGGCCGTGCAGTTCGGGCATTGCAGCTGATGGCCGCAGGCCCGGCACACGGTCAGCGGGGCATAGCCACGCCGATTGAGGAACAGCATCGCCTGCTCGCCCGCGGCGACCGTGGTGCGAACCGCATCGCGCAAGCGCGGGCTGAGCCAGGCGCGCGGCGGCGGCGGTTCGCGGCGCAGATCGATCAGATCGATGCGCGGAACGCGCGCGCCGGCGTGGCGATCGGGCAGATGCACGCTGCCATAGCGGCCACGCGCAACGTTGACCACCGTCTCCAGCGACGGCGTTGCCGAGACCAGCACGATCGCGATGCGGCCGAGATGCGCGCGCACCACCGCCATGTCGCGCCCGTGGTAGACGACGCCGTCTTCCTGCTTGAAGGCCTGTTCGTGCTCCTCGTCGACGACGATGAGGCCGAGATCGCGATAGGGCAGGAACAGCGCCGAGCGCGCGCCGACCACGACGCGCGCGGCGCCGCTCGCGACATCGCGCCAGGTGCGCAGCCGCGCGCCGTGATTGAGCTCCGAATGCCAGCTCGCGGGCGCGGCGCCGAATCGCGCCGCGAACCGCGCGAGGAACTGCGCGCTCATCGCGATCTCCGGCAGCAGCACGAGCACCTGCCGGCCAGCGCGCAACGCGGCCGCGATCGCCTCGAAATAGACTTCCGTCTTGCCAGCGCCGGTCACGCCGTCGAGCAACGTCGCGCGGAATCCGGCGGCGAGCGACGCGACCAGCACACCTGCCGCATCGCTCTGTGCCGTCGAGAGCACGGGCCCCGGCCATGCGCCGTCGGGCTGCGCCGTTCGCGCCGGCGTCATCACGGCCGGCGCGAGCCAGCCCAGCGTCACCATCGACTTCACGACGCTGGAACCGACGCCGGCGCGCCGCGCGATCTCGGCGGGCGCGCGCGGCACGTGGTCGGCCATCAGCTCGAGAACCTGCCGTCGCGCCGGCGTGAGCTTCGGCTGCCCCGGCTCGGCGACGATCGGATTGGGCGCGGCGGGCGCGAGCCGCAGCCCCCAAATCACCGCCGGCGGCTCGAGCGCGTCGGGCATGCTCATCGCCATGCGCAGCACGGCGCCGGGCGCGCTCATCGTGTAGTGCGCGACCCAGTCGACGAAGCGGCGCGACACCTCGGGCAACGCGGCGACGGCGAGCACGGCGTGGATGGCCTTGAGCGTGTACGTCGTCGTCGCCGACTCGGGCTCGAGGCCATCGTCCCAGACGACGCCGATCGCGGCGCGCTTGCCCAACGGCACACGCACGAAGCTTCCGGGCGGCGGCGTCTCGCCCGGTTCGGCGAGATAGTCGAAGGCGCCGGCCAGCGGCAGCGGCAGCAGCACGCGCATGCGCGCGGGCTTGGCGTCGCCCGACTCGGGATCATCGCGTGTCATCGCCCGGACTTTACGCGGAGCGGCCGCGTGTGGCACATCGGACGACGCAACGCGCCGTTCCTGGCGCGGCTTCGCGCGACGGGCGGTGCCACATGAAGTTCTTCATCGACAGTGCCGATCTCAAGGAACTCGCCGATCTCGCCCAGACCGGACTGGTCGACGGCGTCACGACGAACCCGTCGCTGATCGCCAAATCGGGCCGCAACATGCTCGAGGTCATCAAGGAAATCTGCGCGCTCGTGCCCGGGCCGGTCAGCGCCGAGGTCACCGCCACCGATCACAAGACGATGCTCGCCGAAGGCCGCAAGCTCGCGAAGCTGGCGCCGAACGTGACCGTGAAAGTGCCGCTGACTCCCGACGGGCTGAAGACCTGCAAGGCGCTCGCGACCGACGGCACGATGGTGAATGTCACGCTGTGCTTCTCCGCCGCGCAGGCGATTCTCGCCGCCAAGGCCGGTGCCGCGTTCATCTCGCCTTTCGTCGGACGCCTCGACGACATCGGCCAGGATGGCATGAGTCTGATCGCCGAGATCTGCCAGATCTACGCGGCCTATCCGGCCTTCAAGACCGAAGTGCTCGTCGCCTCCGTGCGCCATCCCATCCACGTGATCACCGCGGCGAAGCTCGGCGCCCATGTGGCGACGCTGCCACCCAACGTGCTGCGGCAGATGTACCAGCATCCGCTGACCGACAAGGGTCTCGCCGCCTTCCTCTCGGATTGGC
>JANNTF010000775.1:0-1350 GCA_031403455.1 Alphaproteobacteria bacterium
GCCGGTTGCGGTGGCGATGGGACTCACGGGCGCGATTGCCGTCGTGCTCCTCGGCGACATTCCGCTCGAGGTGATCGCGCAGCGTTTCGTGACCGGAGTCGATTCGTTTCCCTTGCTCGCGGTGCCGTTCTTCATCCTCGCCGGCGCGCTCATGAATACCGGCGGCACGACCCAGCGACTGGTAGCTCTCGCCAATGTCCTGGTCGGGCGTTTCACCGGCGGGCTCGGCCATGTGACGGTCGTCAGCAACATGATCATGGCCGGCATGTCCGGTTCCGCGGCGGCGGATGCCGCGGGAACCGGATCCGTGCTGATTCCGGCCATGGTGCGATCGGGCTACAGCCGCGCCTTCTCGGCCGCGCTCACGGCTGCCGCCTCGACCATCGGACCGATCATTCCACCGAGCATTCCCTTCGTCGTCTTCGGCGTATTGGCGAGCGTGTCGATCGGCCGCTTGTTCCTGGGCGGCGCCATCCCCGGCGTCTTGATGGGGCTCTATCTGATGGTCGCGGTGTATCTGATCGCGAAGCGCCGCGGCTACGCGCGTGGAAGGCCGCCGACCGGCGCGGAGATCAAGACCGCCGTGTGGGATGCGATCCCCGCCCTGATGCTCCCGGTCATCATCATCTGGGGCATCGTCGGCGGCGTGGTGACGCCGACGGAAGCGGCCGTGCTCGCCGTCCTCTACTCGCTGTTTCTCGGCATCTTCGTCTATCGCGAGCTCGACTGGCGCTCGCTGCACAGGATCTTCGGCGAAGCCGCGCTGACGACCGCGAGCGTCATGTTCATCGTCGCCGCCGCGGCCCTGCTCGCCTGGGTGCTGACGCGCGAACAGGCAGGCCCGGCGCTCGTGCGCCTTGTCCTATCGATCTCGACCGATCCGTACGTCGTCCTGCTCGTCCTCAACGTCATCCTCCTGATCCTCGGCTGCTTCCTCGAGACGCTGTCGCTGATGATCCTGCTGGTGCCGGTGCTGATGCCGTTGATCAAGGCGCTCGGCATCGATCCCGTGCATTTCGGCGTGATGTTCACGCTCAATCTGATGATCGGGCTGATCACGCCGCCCGTCGGCATGTCGATGTTCATCTGCTGCCGCATCGCGGGGATCCAGATCACCGAGTTCGCGCGCGAGGTGTGGCCTTTCGTCTCCGCGCTGGTCCTGGTGCTGCTGGTCGTCACGTATTTCCCGAGCGTCGTGCTCTTCCTGCCCAACCTCCTGATGGGGAATTGATGAAACGCGTCTTGCTGGTCGGCCCCGCCGTGCATCCGTTCAAGGACGGACTCGAGAAGCTCGTCCAAACACCGTGGCGCTGCGTGCCCGTCGGCGGCGCGATGACCGATGGCGATTTC
>JANNTF010000776.1:0-1889 GCA_031403455.1 Alphaproteobacteria bacterium
TCGATGTCGAGCATCATGACGACGAACAGGAACAGCACCGCGACGGCGCCGACATAGACGACAACGAGGATCATCGCCAGAAACTCGGCGCCATTGAGCAGGAACAACCCGGCCGCATTGAAAAAGGCGAGAATCAGGAACAGCACGGAATGCACGGGGTTGCGGGACGTGACGACCATGACGGCCGACGCGATCATGACTGCCGAGAACATATAGAAGGCGATTGCCTGAATCATCCCTGCTCCTCGTCGTGCGCTCGGCTTCGCATTCAGCGATACGGTGCGTCGGTCGCGATGTTGTGCTGGATCTCCACTTCCCAGCGATCGCCGTTCGCGAGCAACTTGTCCTTGTTGTACATCAGCTCCTCGCGAGTCTCGGCGGCGAACTCGAAATTGGGTCCCTCGACGATGGCGTCGACCGGGCAGGCTTCCTGGCACAATCCGCAATAAATGCATTTCGTCATGTCGATGTCGTAGCGCGTGGTACGGCGACTGCCGTCGCCACGCGGCTCCGCTTCGATAGTGATGGCCTGCGCCGGACAGATCGCCTCGCAGAGCTTGCACGCGATGCAACGCTCCTCCCCGTTTGGATAGCGACGCAGCGCATGCTCGCCGCGGAATCGCGGGCTGATCGGCCCCTTTTCGTATGGGTAGTTGAGCGTGACCTTCGGCTTGAAGAAGTATTTCAGCGTCAGCCACATGCCGGAGCAGATCTCCGCGAGGAGAAAGCTCTTGGCGCCGCGACCATCCATCATGCCC
The DNA here is from genome assembly GCA_031403455.1 of Alphaproteobacteria bacterium. Taxonomy (GTDB): domain Bacteria; phylum Pseudomonadota; class Alphaproteobacteria; order CACIAM-22H2; family CACIAM-22H2; genus CAIOSQ01. Next base: position 759 of record JANNTF010000776.1, read on the forward strand.
ATGATGCGACTCCTCGTTGCCCGGCTCAGAGCTTCGGCAGCCGGTCGAAGAAGACCAGCACGCCAGCGGTGAAGACCACCCAGAACAGCGACAATGGCAGGAAGACCTTCCAGCCGAGGCGCATGAGTTGATCGTAGCGATAGCGCGGCAAGGTCGCGCGCACCCAGAGGAACACGAACAGGCAAGCGCAGATCTTGAGGGAAAACCAGATCGGCCCGGGGATCCAGGTGAAGGGCGCGAAGGGCAGCGGTGCATCCCAGCCTCCCAGGAACAGCACGCTCGTCATGGCGCTCATCAGGATCATCGCGGCATATTCGCCGAGGAAGAACAGCGCGAACGACATCGAGGAATATTCGACGAAATAACCGGCGACGAGCTCCGATTCGCCTTCGGGCAGGTCGAAGGGCGACCGGTTGGTTTCCGCCAATGCGGAAACGAAGAAGATTACGGCCATCGGCAGCAACGGCGGATCGAGATTGACCAGATGCCAGTTCCAGATCCCGCCGGCCTGGGCGCGCACGATGTCGGAGATATTCAGCGATCCAACGCAGAGCAAAACGGTGATGATCACGAAACCGATCGAGACCTCGTAGCTCACCATCTGGGCAGCGGAGCGCAACGCACCGAGAAACGCGTATTTCGAATTCGACGCCCATCCGGCCATGATGATGCCGTAGACACTCAAGGACGAGATCGCGAAGAGATAGAGAATGCCGACATTGATGTCGGAGATGACGAGTCCTTCGCCAAACGGGATCACCGCCCAGGCGACGATGCTCAAAACGAAGGTCACCATCGGTGCGAGAATGAACACCACGCGGTTCGCGCCGGCGGGAATGATGGTCTCCTTCGTCAGCAGCTTCAGCGCATCGGCGAAGGGTTGCAGCAGGCCGAATGGCCCGACCACGTTGGGGCCCTTGCGCAGTTGCATCGCCGCGATGACCTTGCGCTCGGCATAGGTCAGCATCGCGACGGCGATAAGCAGCGGCACGACGAGCACCAGGATCGTGCCGACGATCCATCCGCCCGGAAGCAGGTAGGTCGAGATGAACTCAGCCATCTGTGCCGGTCCTCGGGTCGAGCGCCGCGCTGCGCGCCGTCGTGCATTTCGCCATCGTCTCCGATGCGCGG
>JANNTF010000777.1:0-6800 GCA_031403455.1 Alphaproteobacteria bacterium
GCTCGAATCCGGGTCGGCTCGACATAGATCGAGTTCTCGACCGAGTAGCGATAGCCTGGCCGTGGCCGGTATTGGCTGCAATAGGCATAGCCGATGACACGGCCATCGGCCTCGGCGGCCAAATAGGGATAGCCGCGCGCGAGGATTTCCTCGCGCCGGCGCGCCATCTCCGCCTCGCTCGGTGCCGTCTCTTCGAACGAGGCGAGGCCGGAGAGAACATGGTGAGCGTAGATTCCGGCGATTGCTGGCACATCGCTCGCGCGCGACGCGCGAATCACGATCGCGGATGTCATGGTCGCATCTCGGTCGCTATGCGCTCGCGCCCGACCGTTCCGGCCGCTCCACCGCCTCGGCCAGGAACATGTAGAGTTTGCCGATATCGGAGGTGAGGAAGGCCGCGATCAGGATGTTGTCCGGATCCGCCTCGACCGCCTCGCCACGCAGCGTCTCGAATTGCCGCAGATAATCGTCGACGTAACGGCGGAACTCGGGCTCCTCGCGGTACTTCGCGCGGATGGCATTGCCATTTCCGCCGAGGTCGAGCTTCAGCAATCGGCGCACGAACACACCGCGATCTCCGGCGACGAAGGACGCCATCAGCCGCTCCGGCAGCGTCGGCGACAGACTGCGCGAGAGATCGATGGCCAGCGAGTTGAGTCCATCGACGACGTAGCGCGATGATTTCAGGAAACTGCCGCGCCGGCGATCCAACTCGTTGGTGGTCAGGTCGTCCGCCGCCTGGCGCGCCGAGTCGGCGGCCGCCGAGAGCGCGACCCCGCGCTCCCGCAGCGTGGTGAGCGCAGCGGCGATCACCGCTTCACCGCGCGACGAGACATTCTCGAGGATCGACACGTGCTCCGACAGACGGCCCCCGATTCCGGAGAGCCGTCGCTCCGAGCGTTCGGCGACGGTCTCCAGCACCACGCTGTGCTTCTCCAGCGCCTCGCCCGCCTGCGCCAGTTTCTGCGTCGCCAAATTCAGGGCCGATGCCGCGACGTCGACGCGTGTGGTCATGGTCGAGGCGGCGGATTCGAATGCCATGCGCGTGTCGCTTCCCACGGCATTGACCTGGGCGGCGCTGCGCTCGAGGGCCCGGCCGACCTCGCCGAGATCGGCAAGGGCGCGCTGCGAGGCTTGCGAGACGTCGCGCACGCCGCGTTCATATCCGGTGTTCGCCTCGCCGAGCTTGCCGGCGGCGAAGGAGGCGGCGTGGGAGATTTCATCCGCACGCACGCGCAAAATTTCGGCAGCGTCGCCCGCCACGCGCCCGGCGCGCTCGATCGACTCGATCAGGCGCTTCTCCTGGTTGCCCAGCACGCCGTCGACCGCGGCGACGCGGCCCTGCGCCTGATCGGCCGCAGCGACGATCTCGCCGGTGCGTCGTACCAGCGACTCGCCGAGTGTCTGAAGCTGAGCCGCTGCGTGCTCGACCGAATGGGAGAGAGTCTGCGAGCTGTCGATGAAGAGCTCGCGCAGGCCGATGAATCGGCGCTCGGCGTGCTCCGTGCTCGTTTCGACATCGCTCTGCCGTGCTCGCACGGCATCGCCGATCGAGTTGAGCCTGCCCAAGGTCTGATCGGACACCAGCGCCAGGTCGGTGACCTGGACGTGGAAGGTGCGGCTGACGTTCTCCAGGCGCTCGGTGACGCTCGTTGCTACACGCTGCATGTCGCCGACGCGCTGCCGCAATCCCTCGCCGAACTCCTGGACCCGCGTCGTCGCCTGGTCCGACATCAGACCCAGCACATGAAGCTGCTGCTGCACGGCCTCGGAGGCTTGGCCCGTGCGCCCTGCCGCGCTCTCGGTCGCGTCGGCGAGTTGATCGGAGCCGGCCCGCAGGGATTCGATCACCATGCGCAGGCGCCCCCCCGTCTGCTCCGCGGCTTCCGCGATACTCCCGGATTGGGATTGCAAGGCGCCGGCCAGTTCGTTGGTCCGATGCGAGGCGGATTCGAGCACATTGGCGAGGCTGAGCGCCTGCTCGCGCAGATGCCCGTCGGCGAGCGCCATGCGTTCGCGTGCGGCGTCGGCGGCCGCCGCCAATTCATGACCGCGCACACGCAGTCCTTCCGCGGTCTCGCGCAATTGCTGCTGGGCGAGCGCGCTCGTGATCTGGACTTCCTGCGCGCGGCGTTCGGCAACGCCGGCGAGATCACCGAGGCGCTGGGCCGCCGCGTGCGCGGCGCCTCCGAGATCGACCACGCGCTCCTGGGTCTGCGCGGCCACGCTGACGAGCCGTGATGAGGTCTGCGCGGCCGCCGCATCGAAGGCAGCGAAGCGTGCCTGAACCGCGTCGTCCTGGGCGCCGAGAGCCGCCAAGGCGCGCTCTGCGGCGCTCATCGCGACGCCGATCGAACCGACCAGCGCCGCACTGGCCGAGTCCGCGCGTCCGACGAACGCATCCGCCTCGTCATGCATCGCCTGGGCCTCGCCACGGTAACCCTCGCCGGCCGCACGCACACGTGCGAGCGACGCATCCGCGCTCGCGGCCAGGGATTCCGATTCCTGACGCAGGGCCGCACCGGCCAGTGCCGCGCGATCTTGCGTGCGCGCCAACTCGGCCATCAGGTTCTTCGCCATCAGATCGACGGCGCCGCCCATGCGGCGCACGCGATCGAACAGTTCCTCGGACGCGGCGACGCGCTGGCCGACGGCCGACGTCGCCTGTTCCGCCATCGTGAAGATCCGCTCGGCCAGGACGCCGACGCCCTCGGTCTGCTGCTTCAACGCCGTCTCGGCGGCGGCGCCGCGTTGCGACAGCGTTTCACCCGCCTTGACCAGCTGATCGGCCTGCTGACGCAGATGGACGGCGACTTCCGTCGCCGTGCGGCCGAAATTCTGTGCCGCCGTCGCGGCGAAGCTGCGCAGTCGGTCGCCCGCGATATCGCCCTGGGCGAGGCTGTGCGCGATCGTGCCATCGAGCTCGCGGGCCGCCGCGTGAACGGTCGCGACGAAAGCAGCGACCCGCGCGGCCGCCGCGCTCGTCGCTTCGGTCGTCGCGGTGTGAATCGCCGTCGTGCGCGTCTCCATCACGACGCCGAGTTCGGCCATCGCGGCCTGGCTCTCGGCGACGCTGCGCGCCGTCGCATCGGATGCCGCGCGCAGCTGCGCGTCGACGCTGGAGCCCAATGCCGCCAATCTCTCCTCGCCGGTCGCGACGGCCTGGCCGGTCACCCGCACCACCATCTCGGCCCGCGCCGCCATCAGCGCGGCAAGTCGATCGGCGGCGTCGTTGACGGTCCCGCTCGCCTCGGCCAGACGCGACTCAGCGGCCCCCGCCGCGCGCGAAGCCGTCGCCTCGATCGACTCCGCCTGCTCGTCCAGCACGCGCGCGAGCGCGGTGAGCCGGCTTTCGCTGGCATCGCTCGCCCGCGCCGTGGCACGCACCATGGACGCCGCACGCGCCTCCATCGTCGCGCCGAGTTCGTCGAGTCTCGCCTCGCCGGCCGTCACGGCATCGGCGGCGGCCACGGCGATCGCATGCGCCCGCTGTTCCATCGCCGTCGCCAGGACGTCGAGTTGCGCGCGTCCCGCGCCGACCGCGTTCTCCGTGGCCGACAGACTGGCCGCCAGACGCGCCTCCACGGCCGCCCCGAACGCGGCAAGCTGCGCCGTGCCAGCCGAGACCGCCGTCGCGGTCTGCAGCGCAACCGATCGGGCGCGCAGATCCATCGCTTCGCCGAGCGTGACGAGGCGCTGTTCGCTCGCCTCCGCCGCGCGCTCGGTCGCCGCCACCATCGCGGTGCCCCGCGCATCGACGGCGCGCGCGAGTTCGCCCAGCCGTGCCTCGCCGGTCGTTGCAGCACGCTCGGTCGTGTCGATGATTTCGCGTGTCCGCGCCTCAACCGCGGTGGCGAGTTCCGTCAGCCGGGCTTCGCTCGCCTGCGCCGCACGGTCGGCTGTTTCGACGATCTCGCGGGCCTTGGTCGACACGGCCCCGCCGAGCTCCGCCACTTTCGAGAGTCCCGCCGATGCGGCTTCCGCCAGCTCGCGCGTCTCGCGCCGCAGCGTCTCGCCGGCGGCCCGCACGCGCACGGCGGTCTGGTCCGCCAGAGTGCCGAGCTCGTTGCCCTGACGGCGCATGTTCTCGCCGCTGGCATCGGCGCGTAGTCCCAGTCGCTCGAGAGCGGCGCCGAGCGCGGCCGTCTCGGTATTGAGCGTGGCTGCGGCTTCACTGGTGCGCGCGCCCATCGCGGCGAGTTCCTGCTCGCGCTGCCGCAGGGTCAGCCCGATCTGATCGAGCTTGAGCTGGCTGTCGTCGGCGGCGCGCGTCACGTTGGTCAGATCACGCGTGAACGCGACATCGAGCGCCTCGCTGCGCTCACGCAGCTGATCCCCGGCTTTGAGCATCTGCTCGGCGCCGCGGCCGAGCGTCCGCGAGGTGGCATCGGCGCGATCCGAAACCAACGTGACCGCGGACCCGAACTGGTCGGCCTCGCGACGGAGCACCTCGCCCACTTCACGCGACCGCTGCGCCGCGCGCTCCGCGACTTCGAGCGCGTGATCGACCTCGATCGTCAGCGCGGAGCGGATCTCGTCGACACGCGCGCCCGATCTCTCGGTCGCCAAGGCCAGCTCGCGCCCCGTGGCCGACAGCGAATCCCGGATCGCCGCCGCCGATGCCGCGGTACGCTCGTTGACGGACGTCAATTCATCGACCTGGCGGCGCAGCGTATCGGCGATCGCGCGCGACTGGGTCTCGGCATGCGACGACGCGCTGCCCAGCGTCTCGGCCTGCGCCTGGACAGCCGCTTCGATCCCGTTGACGCGCGCCGCAAGCTGCGCCGACGTGCGCTCGAGCTGATCGGAATGGCGGCGCAGGGCGGTCATGACCTGCATCACGCGCATCGCCGCCTGATCGGAGGCGCTGGCGAGTTCGCCCGCATGGCGCCCGAGCGCATTGCGGCTCTCGTCCAGCTTCAATGCGGCGCCATCCGACGCCTCGCTGATCAACCGCGCCTGCTCCTTGAGCGAACCCGCAAGCGTGGAGACGCGGCCTTCGCCCAGAATGGAATCGGTGGTCAGCGCCTCGAGCTCGCGCCGCAGCAGCTGCGCGACGCCGCGCACCTCGTCGCCGCGCGCGACGTACGCGATGGCCAGCCACAACGCCGCCACCGGACTCGCGATCCCGATCACGATCAGCGCCTTCTCGTGAGGCAGCAGCCCCGTGAAGGCGTCCCAGCCCATCTCGGCGCCGAGATACCAGATCGCGAGCGCGGTCCAGGCGAGGGTGACGACGACTCCGGTCCAGCTCAACGCCCGCGCCAGGCCCGATCGTCCGACCAAGGGCGGCGCGCCCACACGCGGCGCGGACAGCGATTGCGACTCGGCAACGCTGGGGTGCGTCGACAGGATGCGTTTGGGATCGAGGCTCGCCATGGGCTGGGACTCCGAAGCGTAGATTTCAGGCCGCGCGACCGACGCGGCGGATCAGATCGAGAATTTCCGCCGCCGCGTGCGGGATGTTGGTGCCGGGTCCGAAGATCGCCGCGGCCCCGGCCTGCCGGAGCATCGCGTGATCCTGCGGCGGGATGACGCCACCGCAGACCACGAGAATGTCCGCCGCCCCTTGCGCACGCAGCGCATCGATCAGCTGCGGCACGAGCGTCTTGTGGCCCGCGGCCTGCGACGACACGCCGATGACGTGGACATCGTTCTCGACGGCTTGGCGTGCGGCTTCCTCGGGCGTCTGGAACAACGGACCGACATCGACATCGAAGCCGATATCGGCGAAGGCGGTCGCGATGACCTTGGCGCCGCGGTCATGGCCGTCCTGGCCGAGCTTGACGACGAGCATGCGCGGGCGTCGTCCGTCCTCGTCGGCAAATCTGCGCACGTCGTGGCGAATGCGATCGAAGCCTGCGTCGCCGACATAGGCCGCCCCGTAAACCCCCGTCACCGAGCGGATCACGGCGCGGTGCCGCGTGAACACCTTCTCCAACGTGTCGGAAATCTCGCCGACCGTCGCGCGTTTGCGCGTCGCGTCGATCGACAGCGCCAGCAGATTGCCGGTGCCGCTGGCGGCCGCGGCACCGAGCGCGGCCAGCGCCTGCCTGCACGACGCGTCATCACGTGTCGCACGCAACGCGGCGAGCCTCGCCACCTGGCTGGCGCGCACGGCGCTGTTGTCGATGTCGCGGATGTCGACCTTGGTCTCCTCCGCAGCCTGGTACCTGTTGACGCCGACGATCGGTTCCTCGCCGCGATCGATACGCGCCTGGCGCCGCACGGCGGATTCCTCGATGCGTAGCTTGGGCATCCCGGATTCGACCGCCTTGGTCATGCCGCCCAGCGCTTCGACCTCGTCAATCAGCTTCATGGCCGCGGCGGCGATCGATGCCGTCAGATGCTCGACGTAATAGCTGCCGCCGAGCGGATCGACGACATGCGGGATGCCGGTCTCCTCGGCGATGATCAGCTGGGTGTTGCGCGCGATCCGGGCCGAGAACGGCGTCGGCAGCGCCAGCGCCTCGTCGAAGGAGTTGGTGTGCAGCGACTGCGTGCCGCCGAGCACGGCCGCCATCGCCTCGATCGTCGTGCGCATGATGTTGTTGTAGGGATCCTGCGCGGTGAGCGACACGCCGGACGTCTGGCAATGCGTGCGCAGGCTGAGACTCTCGGCCTTCTTCGGTTCGAATTGCCGCATCAATCGCGCCCAAAGCAGCCGCGCGGCGCGCAGCTTCGCGATCTCCATGAAGAAGTTCATCCCGATCCCGAAGAAGAAGCTCAGCCGCGGCGCGAAGTGATCGATGTCGAGACCCCTCGCGCACGCGACGCGGACATATTCGAGTCCGTCGGCG
>JANNTF010000778.1:0-1817 GCA_031403455.1 Alphaproteobacteria bacterium
CCTGTCTATATGCTCATCTGCGCGACCTACACTGATAGCGGCAACGAGCTCTTTTAGTTTATGACTCATGCGCGCGATCGCGGCGCCGCACCTCCTCGGGCGGCAGGTGGCGCGCCATGAAGCGATCGACCGTATCGAGAAACCCGCGCTGCTCGTCGTCGATCCGAAAGTCGATGGTCATGAACGCAGGGCGGCATCCACGTAGTCGTTGGTGTAGAGCCGCGTCGGATCTCCCTTCGGCACGATGCCGACGGCTTCCATCAGCGCCGCCGCCTTCGCCCATTCCGCGGCGCCGTTGCGCAGCACATTCTCGCGGCCGCGGCTGACCCAGCCCTTCATGTCCTCCTTGAGGATCAGGGCCGCGACCTTGCGGTCCTTCATCTCGGCCATCTCGAAGCGATCGAGGCGTTGCAGCGTGCGCGAGAGATCGCCATCCGCGAACATGTCCTCGGCGGATTTCTTCACGGCGCGCAGGAACTTCACGATCGTGTCGGCATTCTTGGCCGCCGCCTCGCGCGTCGCGATGTAGCATTGCCCCGGCACGGGCGCGTGATCATCGGTATTCCAGAACACCGCCTTCGCGCCTTGCTCGCGCAGCGCGACCACCGGACCGACCGAGGTGATGTAGGCGTCGATACGGCCGCGCTCGATCAGCGCGAAGCCGGCCGGCGAGTTGCCGGCGAGTTCCTTCTTCACGTCGTCCTTCGAGAGCCCGGCCTGCACCAGCATGATATCGAGCAGATTGTCGGTGGCGCCGCCCTGGCTGAGGATGCCGATCGTCTTGCCTTTCATGTCGGCCGGCCCGCGGATCGGCTTGTCGCCGTGGCTGATGACGAAGAACGGCGAAGCCTGTGCGATCGTACCGACGGAGACCAGCGGCGCGTTCTGGCCAAGCACGGCCTTGATGTGATCGACGCCGCCGGTGCGCGACAGGAGCGCATTGGTGCCAAGCACCTGCTGCACCGCCATCGCGGAGCCGCGCGCCTGCTCGATCGTCACGTTCAACCCTTCGCGCTCGAAGAAGCCGCCGGCCTGCGCGTGCAGCACATCGGCGAAGGCGAGGATGTAGCTGAACGGCGCGACATAGGTCATCGCCGTGGCTTGCGCACGCGCCTGCTTGACGTGGAACAGCGTGAACGCCGCCGCCGCGCCGGCCAGCGCCTGGCGCCGATGGATGCTCGTCATGTCGCTCATCAGAACCCCTTTCATGGATCGATCGGCGCTACTCTCACCGACAATTTGGTCCGAGTCCAAGGGGGCGGTTCGCCATGGCGATCAAGCGCGGCTTCGTCGACATCACGGGCGGCCAGGTGCATTTCCGGACCGCCGGCGCCGGCGGCACGCCGCTGGTCATGCTGCATGCCTCGCCCGGTTCGTCCAAGCAGCTCGAACCGCTGATCGCAGCGTTTGCGCGCACGCGCGGCGTTCATGCGCCCGATACGCTCGGCAACGGCGATTCCACGCCGCCGCTGCAACCGATCCCGACGATCGAGGATCTCGCCGCGGGCGCGCTGCAGGCGCTGGATGCGCTCGGCCTGAACAATATCGATCTGTACGGAACCCACACCGGCGCGAGCATCGCGGCGACCATCGCGCTCATGCAGCCGGCGCGGGTGCGCAAGCTCGTGCTCGACGGGGTCGGCCTCTACGCGCCGGACGAGCAGCAAGCCATCCTGACGCGATACCTCCCGGAGGTGCCGATCGATGATCAGGGCCTCCATGTGCTCTGGGCGTGGCAGTTCTGCCGCGACACCTATTTGTTCTGGCCGTGGTTCAAGCACGATCGCCTTGGTGTGCGCGACGTCGGGCTGCCCGCG
>JANNTF010000779.1:0-1799 GCA_031403455.1 Alphaproteobacteria bacterium
CGACGTTCGCGACCCAGTCGCGCAGCGCGTCGTTGAGCGCATCCTTGAGCGTGCCCGCGCCCGAAGTCACCGGCCGCACTTCTGCGCCCAGCAGCTTCATGCGAAAGACGTTGGGCGTCTGCCGTTCGATGTCGGTCGCGCCCATGTAGACGATGCAAGGCAGGTCGAAGAGCGCCGACACGGTCGCGCTCGCGACGCCATGCTGCCCGGCGCCCGTCTCGGCGATGATCCGCTTCTTGCCCATCCGGCGGGCGAGCAGGATCTGGCCCATGCAGTTGTTGATCTTGTGCGAGCCGGTGTGATTGAGCTCGTCGCGCTTGAAGTAGATTTTGGCGCCGCCGAGATGCTGCGTCAGGCGCTCGGCGTAATAGAGCGGACTCGGGCGGCCGACATAATGCTCGAGGTAGTAGTCGAGCTCGCGCTGGAAACTCGGGTCGGCCTTGGCCGCAATGTAGGCGCTCTCGAGCGCGAGGATCAACGGCATCAGCGTCTCGGCGACGTAGCGGCCGCCATACGCGCCAAAATGCCCGTGCTCGTCGGGCTGGTTGTGGAAGCTGTTCAGGATCGTGGCCATCAGGCCGTCGTTTCTAGGGCAGCCCCGGGGGCGGGCCAAGCCCGAAAATCACGCGTGCGTCAGCGCGTTGCCGCTACGCCACGGGCGGCGGCGAGGAAAGCCGCGATCTTCAACGGATCCTTGCGCCCCGGCGTGGTTTCGACGCCGGATGAGACATCGACCGCTTTGGCGCCGCTGATCGCGATGGCCGCGGCCACATTGCCGGGATCGAGGCCACCGGAGAGCAGCCAGGGTCGGGCGAAGCGACGGCCCGCCAGCATCGCCCAATCGAAACTGACCGCGTTGCCGCCGGGCAGCGCGTCCGGGCGCTTCGGCGGCTTCGCATCGAACATCAGCCATGCCGCGGCCGCGCTGAAATCCGCGGCGGCATCGAGATCGGCAGGCGCGGCAATGGCGAGCACTTTGATCACGTCGACACCGAAGCGCTGTCGGATGGCGTCCGCGCGCGTAGGCGTCTCGTTGCCATGAAGCTGGATTAGGGCGGGGTGCAGCCCGGCGACGATGGCGTCGAGCGTAGCGTCATCGGCATCGACCGTGACGGCGACGCGGCGGACCTGCGGCGGCAGGCGCGCAGCGAGCTGCCCGGCGATCTCCGGCGCGACATGTCGCGGTGAGCGTGGGAAGAACACGAATCCCGCGAAATCGGCGCCGGCGGCAGCGTCGACGGCAACGGTCGAGTTGAGGCCGCAGATTTTGACCGCGATGCTCACGCCGCCGCGTCGATCTCGGCGCAGATGCGCGCCAATGCCGCGGCGGGGTCATTGGCCTGAGTCACCGGTCTGCCGATCACCAGATGATCGGCGCCGCTCGCGATCGCCGCGGCCGGCGTGGTCATGCGCTTCTGATCGCCGCTCGCCGCCCAACTGGGGCGGATCCCCGGCGTGACGAGCAGAAAACCCGGCCCGCATTGCGCGCGCAGGCTGGCGACCTCGTGCGGCGAGCAGACGACGCCCGCCACGCCGGCCGTCTGCGCGAGATCGGCGAGGCGTCGCGCCTGATCGGCGATCGGCCCGCGTTGGCCGACGCTGTCGATGTCCTGTTCATCGAGGCTGGTCAGCACCGTGATGGCGAGCAGCTTCGGCGCCGCCGCGCCGCTGCTCTCGCGCGCCGCGGCGATCGCCGCGCGCATCATCGCCAGCCCGCCGCTCGCATGCAGGGTCACCACCTGCGGCCCGACCCGGCAGGCGCCGCGCATCGCGCCGGCGACCGTGTTGGGGATGTCGTG
>JANNTF010000780.1:0-3237 GCA_031403455.1 Alphaproteobacteria bacterium
GCGCTGCGCGCGCCCGGCTTTCCAGCCTCGCCCCACTCGACCTGGAACGTCTCGACGCGACTGATCTTCACGCTTCTCTTTCCCGCTCCGACGCCATGCGACGGCGATTTCTGTTCGAGACCTTCGCGCGGGAAAACGCCGAGGGTCAAGGTTCGCGAACGCGTGGCCGCCCGTCGCTTCGTGACGCGCGGATCAATCGAGTTTCGGAAACGCCGACCCCGCCATCTGCTGGATGCGCTGACCGACCTGACGACCGAGACCCTTCGCTTGCGCGCGCTCGGCGCTGAGCTGGAAGCGCCATGTCGTCACGCCGTCCGGCGTCGCGACCAGGCCCTCGAGCGAGAGATCGCCGCGATCGACGAGCGCGAGGCCGGCGATCGGCGTGCGGCAATTGCCCTCGAGCTGATGCAGCATCGCGCGCTCCGCCAGGATCGCGTCATGCGTGTCGCGATGATCGAGCGGCTGGAGATACTCGAACACGCGACGATCGCCGCTGCGGATCTCGCAGCCGATGGCGCCCTGACCCACGGCCGGCAGCATCTCGCCGGGATCGATATAGCCTGATATGCGCCCCGCGAGACCGAGGCGCTTCAGCCCCGCCGCCGCCAGCATGATCGCATCGACTTCGCCTTCGTCGAGCTTGCGCAGCCGCGTATCGACATTGCCGCGCAGCGCCTTGAACTGGATATCGCTGCGCAGCGCCAGGATCTGCGATTGCCGGCGCAAAGCCGAGGTCCCGATGGTCGCGCCGCGCGGCGTCGTGGTGAAGCTGACCGCGCCGTGGCGCGAAACGATCGCATCACGCGGATCTTCGCGCTCGAGCGTGCAGGCGAGGAAGAGATCGTCCTGATGGACGCTCGGCAGATCCTTGATCGAATGCACGGCGACATCGATCGTGTTGCCGAGCAGCGCCTCTTCGAGCTCCTTGGTGAACAGGCCTTTGCCGCCGACTTCCGATAGCGGGCGATCCTGGATGCGGTCGCCCGTGGTCCTGATGATGATCGTTTCGATCGCGCCGGGCGCTTCGAGATCGGGCCATGCAGCGATCAGCGCCTCGCGCACCAGGCGAGCCTGAGCCAAAGCGAGCGGCGACCCACGCGTTCCGAGCCGCAGCAGCGAGCCGGTCATTCAGGACTCCGTTGTCACGAAAACAGCGTCACGACGGTAGCACCGCCGCCCGCGCGGCGGCGGATCCCGCAGCGAGGGATCAGCGCGCGTCGTTCCGCGTCAGGCGGCCTGCTCGAGGCCGAATTGCGACCAGATCGCCGAGAGCGACGACACCAGATGCTCGATATCGGCGTCGGAATGCAAGGGCGACGGGGTGATGCGCAGCCGCTCGGTGCCGCGCGGGACGGTCGGGTAGTTGATCGGCTGCACGTAGATCCCGTAAGTCTTGAGCAATTCATCGCTGATGCGCTTGCACAGCACCGGTTCTCCCACCATGACAGGAATGATGTGGCTGGTGTTCTCGAGACAGGGAATGCCGGCCGCCTCGAGGCGGCGACGGACGGCCGCGACGCGATCCTGGTGACGGGCGCGTTCGACACCGCTCGACTTCAGATGACGCACGCTCGCCGCGGCGCCTGCCGCGACGGCCGGCGGGATCGCGGTGGTGAAGATGAAGCCCGACGCGAAGCTGCGCACGAAATCGCACATCGCCTCGGAGCCGGCGATATAGCCGCCGAAGACACCGAACGCCTTGGCGAGCGTGCCCTCGATGACGGTGAGGCGATGGCACTGCCCATCGCGCTGCGCGATGCCGCCGCCGCGCGGGCCGTAGAGCCCGACGGCATGGACCTCGTCGAGATAGGTCATCGCGCCATGCGCCTCGGCGACGTCGCAGAGCTCGGCGATCGGTGCGATGTCGCCATCCATGGAATAGACGGATTCGAAGGCGACCAGCTTCGGCAGCTGGGGATCGAGATCGCCGAGCTTGCGGTTCAGATCCGCGGGATCGTTATGCGCGAATATCCGCTTCTGCGCGCCGCTGTGTCGGATGCCTTCGATCATCGACGCGTGATTGCCGGCGTCGGACAGGACCACGCAGCCCGGCAGCCGCGAGGCGAGGGTGCTGAGCACGGCCCAGTTCGACACATAGCCCGACGTGAACAGCAGCGCGGCTTCCTTGCCGTGCAGATCGGCGAGTTCCTTCTCCAGCAGCACGTGGTGGTGATTGGTGCCCGAGATGTTGCGCGTCCCGCCGGCGCCGGCGCCCGAGCGGTCGAGGGCCTGGTGCATGGCCGCGATCACTTGAGGGTGCTGGCCCATGCCGAGATAGTCGTTCGAGCACCACACCGTCACTTCCGCGCGGCCGCGTTCGTGATGATGCGTGGCGCGCGGGAAATCGCCGGCATTGCGCTCGAGATCGGCAAACACCCGGTAATTGCCTTCGCGGCGAAGGCCGTCGATATGTTCGCGGAAGAAGGCTTCGTAATTCATGGACGCCTCCACGGGAAGGATGCCGTCGACCACATGCCCGCTCGAGAACACCTCGCTCATGACAGGCGACCCGTCGCCGGGGATGATAGCCGCGTCTCGAGCGCCGGCAGAAGAAGCTCGCACACGACCAGCGCCGCTGCGCGCATCTCGAAGCGGCAGCGCCGCGCCGGATAGACCTCCGCCATCGCATCGCGGCTGCGCGCCAGGGCGAAGAGCGGATGCCGGCGATCGATGCGCGCATATTCGAGCGCGCCGCGGCTCACCGGCACTTCGCCCGAGAACAGCGTGAAGCCGAGCGAGCGGCGGCCGCGATTGAGGACCGGCTCCCAGACCGCACAACCCTGGCGGCAAAAACTCCGCGCGACCACCACGGTCGTGCCGTCCAGCGTCAGCGCGACATGCCGCGCCGTGAGCGTATCGCCGGCGGCGAGCCCGACCAGCGCGGCCTCATCGCCATGCGCGACTCCATCGCCCTGATAGAGCACGTTCACTGCGAATTCCTGCCCGCTCGCCATCAGCCGCTCGGTGAGAGATCCCGGCTCGGTCAAACATAGCCGCGTCGCCGGCGCGACCTCGGGCGGCTCCGCGCACCACTGATCCAAGACAATCATGACGTGCATATTGCCCGGAAATCGGATCCAGACAACGAATTCGCGGCAGGCGCGAAGTTGCACGCGACCGCGTTCGATGCTCCGCCGCGCTGCCTGATCCTGCGGCGGTCACGAGGTGAGGCGCCTTACATGCGGTCTGGCCTGTACCGCCTAGCCTCGCGACTCGACGCATCGATCAACGCTCAAG
>JANNTF010000781.1:0-5414 GCA_031403455.1 Alphaproteobacteria bacterium
GCTGCGCGCGTTCGCCGATGTCTGCCTCGCGATCGAGTTCGCCCACAAGCGCGGCGTCGTGCACCGCGACCTCAAGCCCGACAACATCGTGCTCGGCGATTTCGGTGAGGTCTACGTGCTCGACTGGGGTGTCATCAAGACATTTGCCCCTGAACAGTGCGCAAACTACTTTCAACATGCAGGGTACACGTAGTGATCCACATCAGTCGGAAACTGCTCTAGCGTCGCGCGAATCGAGTCACCCCCACGAGGACACGCAACGACATGACGGATTACAGCGCGCTGCCGGATTTCTCGGTTGCGGGACAGCATGTCCTGATCACCGGCGGGACCGGCGGCATCGGCGGCGCCTTCGCCCGCGCCTTCACCGCCAAGGGCGCGACGGCAACGGTCACCGACCTGAAGCCGCCCGCGGGCAAGCTTCCCGACGGCGTCGATTTCATCGCGCTCGATGTCCGCGACGACGCGGCCTGCGCTGCGCTGCCGCAGAAGATCAAGAAGCTCGACGTGCTGATCCACTGCGCCGGGCGTCTCGATCGCGACGCGGAGTGGCGCATCGACGGCTTCAAGGACATCGTCGACATCCACCTGTTCGGCGCGATGCGCCTCGCCACCGCGTTTCGCCCGCACCTCAAGGCGAGCAAGGGCTGCATCATCCATATCGGCTCGGTCTATTCCTATTTCGGCGCGCCGCACATTCCCGCCTACACCGCGGCGAAGACCGCGATCATCGGCCTCACCCGCTCGCTCGCGCATGGCTTCGCCGAGGACGGCATCCGCTGCAACGCCATCGCGCCGGGCTGGATCAACACCGAGATCAGCCGCCGCGGCCGCGAGAATCCCGAGTTCAACGCCAAGGTGATGGACCGCTTGCCCGCCAAGCGCTGGGCCGATCCGATGGAACTCGCCGGCACCGCGCTGTTCCTGTGCTCGCCCGCCGGCCGCCTGATCAACGGCGTGACCATCCCGGTCGATGGCGGCTATGGCGCGACCTGAGCGTGGACGAATGGAACTGAGAAGTCTGCTAGTCAGATCGCCATGAGCGTATCGAGCCCCCGAAAGTCGAAGACGCGAAGGTGAGATTCGGCGAGGTCGTCCGCGCATCCCCGACATCGACGCGGAGACCATCCTCGAATGGCGCCGCATAGTCGATCCATGGAAGGCGTAGCGGGGAAGCGAGGGGAAGAATGGAATACACGGAGCTGGGCCGAACCGGCCTGAAGGTCTCGGTCGCGGGCTTGGGCTGCGGCGGCAATAGCCGGCTCGGGCAAGGGACAGGGCGCAGCGTGGCGGAGTCCGTCGCGTTGGTGCGCGAAGCGGTCGATCTCGGCGTCACCTTCATCGATACCGCCGAGGCCTATGGCACGGAGGAGATCGTCGGCGAGGCGCTCGCCGCGCTGCCGCGGCACAGCATCGTGCTCTCCACCAAGAGCCGCGTCCGGCGCGGCGCGGAATTTCTCTCCGCAGGCGATGTCGTGCAGAGTCTCGACGACTCGCTGCGCCGCCTGCGCACGGATCATGTCGATGTCTTCCATCTCCACGCCGTGCCGCCTGCGGATTACCGGCACGCGATGGAGATGCTCGCGCCGGCGCTGCTGCGCGAGAAGGAGAAGGGCAAGCTGCGCCATCTCGGAATCACGGAGACCGGGCCGAGGGATCCGAAGCAGGAGATGCTCACGCACGCCGTGACCGAGCCGCCCTGGGAGGTCGTGATGCTGGCTTTCCACATGATGAATCAGAACGCGCGTCGCGTGATCCTGCCGACCGCGCAGCGTCGCGGCGTCGGCACGCTTCTGATGTTCGTCGTGCGCAACATCTTCAGCCGGCCCGACGCGCTCGCGCGCAGCATGGCCGCGCTGGTGACGTCGGGACAGGTGCCGGCCGCGCTCGCGGCGCAGGCCGAGCCCTTGTCCTTCCTCGTGCACGAAGCCGGCGCGCTGGATCTGACCGACGCGGCCTATCGCTATGCGCGCCACGAGCCTGGCGTCGGCGTGGTGCTGTTCGGTACGGGTGACCGCACGCATCTGCGCGCCAATGTGGAGTCGATCCTGCGCCCCAAGCTGCCCGACGCCGACACAGCACGGCTGGCGACGCTGTTCGGCCATCTCCAGGGTGTCGGCCTCGATCTACCCGACACGCGGCCCGCGAAACCAGGCTGATCTGGTGAGCCGGAGGGCATGGGCATGAATGCGAAGCAAAAGGCGCTGTACCAAGCGATGAGCGACATCAGCGAGGATTGCTATTGCGCCGGCTGGCACGACGACCACGACGAGCCTGGGCTCGATGTCGATTCCTGGGGACCTCGATTCATCCCGATGCAGGACTGGCTCGAATTGTACGCCCAGCACAGGAGGTCTGGCGAAGGACCAACGGTGTGACCATCCCGGGCGATGGCGGCGACGGCGCTCAATTCGTCAGGTAGTCGAAGGCCGAGAGGACATGCGTGCGCACGATGTCGAGATACTCCTCGACATCGACATTCTCGTCGCCTTGCCCCATGCCGCGTGGGAACGGCCCATGCACGAAGGCGGGAATGCCCTGCAGCCGCCAGAGCCGCGCATCGGTGCCGCCGAGGCTGATGATCGGCGCCGGCGTCGGCCGGCCGAGGCTGCGCACATTGGCCTGGATGATCTTCATCATCTCATGCTCGGGATCGCACAGGCTCGGCTTGCTGTCGTTGATCGGCTCGACGCGCGCCTCGGGATGACGTGCGACGATCTCGTTCACGACGGTCATCACGCGCTCCTTGGTCATGCCCGGCGGCAGGCGCACATCGGCCTCGAACCAGCACGCGCCCGGAATCATGTTCACCTTCTGCCCACCCTGGATGACGCCGATGTTCAGCGTCACCTTCAGCAGGATGTCGTAGGCGCCCTTGCCTTGCGCACGATCGATCGCCTCGGCCGAACGCGCGAGCACCGCGCGGACGCTCTCCGGCACGTCGGGCACCAGCTCGGTCACCGCCTCCAGCTCGTGGATGATCTTCGCCGCGATCTTCGTGGCGCTGGGCGTGAGATGCGTATAGGCGCCATGCGCGCCCTTGGTCTGCACGATCACCTTAAACCAGAGCGGCGCCTTCTCGCCGAAGCGCACCGTGAGCGGGCTCGACGGCTCGCCGTTCAGGCAGCAATCGCCATGCACCTCGGGATGATGCTCCATCAGATAGCGCGCGCCCCAGGGCCCGAAGGTCTCTTCGTCGGAGACCGCCGTCAGCGTCAGCCGCCCCTTTAGCTGGTCGCGAATGCGATGCAGGTAGTGATAGGTCCAGATCGAGGCGGAGGTGCCCGCCTTCATGTCCGCGACGCCGCGGCCATAGAGCCTGCCGTCGACGATCTTCCCGCTCCACGCACCGCCATGCGACCAGCGCTCCGTCGACTCATCGGCAGGAAACACGTCGATATGGCCGTTGAGCACGAGATGCTTGCCCGGCGCGCCGCCCTCGAAGCTGCCGACGACGTTCGGCATCGTCTCCTGCGGCGCGATGATCCGGTAGGGCAGCTGATGCGAACCGAGGAACTTCGTGATGTGCGCGAGCGCGAGCCGCGTGTCCCCCGGCGGGTTCGGACTCTTGGCGCGCACGAAGTCCTGCAGAAACTCGACGATCCGGTCGCGATCGTGCTCGATCCAGCGCAGCAGCTGCTTCTTGATGTCGGTCATTGTCCCCTTCCCCTTGCGTCGTCACGGTTCAAGCTACGGGCTAAACCGAGCAGGCGGCAATGGCGCGCAGTGCGCCGGATTCCGCGCACCGATGATGCCATCAACGCGCAGCGGGCGGATTCGAGTCTCGACGAAGGGCGCAGATGACGGGATCCGTCAGGCCGGCCGGGGCGATGTCGTTGCGACGGCAACGCTCTCGTGCAGATGCGCGACAAGCTTGTCGTCGAGTTTCAACCGCGCGGCGAGCATCGCCAGATAGCCGCGCTCCGCGGCATTGTCGGGATCGATCGCCAGCAGCGACGCGGCGTAGATTTCCGCCGCCTGCTCCGGCGTCGTCGCGGCGGCCGCGACCGCATCGATATCCAGCTTTGCCCGCAGTTCGTCGATGACGAAGGCCTTGTCCTCGGCGCCAAGACCGAGTCGATCGATTTCGGCGAAGACGCGGGCCTGCTCCTGCGCATCGACGTGTCCGTCCGACTTTGCCGCAGCGATCATCGCACGCAGCAGGCCACGGGCGAGCGACTGCTGCGCGGCTTCGTCAGCGGGATTGAACGGCGTTCCACTTGGCGGCGGCAGGGCCGGCACGTCCGCGGCGGTTGACGGCGGATTTGTGCCGGCCAGGCTCTTGCCCGCCTGCCAGTCCTGATAGGCCTTGTAGGCCAGCGCGCCGACCGCAGCGATGCCGCCAAGCTTGAGAGCCGAGCCGCCGAGCTTCCGCCCGGTCTTGGTGCCGAGCAGGATCGCTGCCAATCCGCCGGCAAGCGCTCCCGTGCCAAAGCCGCCGAGGGATTGCCCCTTGCCCACTCCGCCCGAGTGGCCACCGAGGACCTGATCGAGCAGACGCTTCGCATCAAACATCGTTTGGAACCTTTCAGGAGTGTCGATGTCCCGGATATAGGAAGCGATCGCAAAAGAACCACGACCAGCGGATGGTTCGGCGACGCAAATTGCGAAATGCGGCGCCGCTGTGCGCTTCATGCCGAAGGCTGCGGCAGAGAAATTCGCTTCCAGAGAACAATTGTTTCGATTGCGCCGCACCTCCCCGGCGGTACGCCGCATGCGTCGATCTCGGCACGCCGGTGCGGCGCCATGCTGGAGCGATGGACAAGGTCAACAATCGCAAGGGCGTGGCTTGCGCAAGCATCGGCTCTCCGGTCGGAAG
Organism: Alphaproteobacteria bacterium; assembly: GCA_031403455.1. Classification (GTDB taxonomy): domain Bacteria; phylum Pseudomonadota; class Alphaproteobacteria; order CACIAM-22H2; family CACIAM-22H2; genus CAIOSQ01. The sequence goes on from JANNTF010000781.1 coordinate 4,820, forward strand.
TTTCGGCGCCAGCACAGCATCGGGCCCTATGTACTGGACTTCTATTGTTCTGCCATGCGCCTGGCAGTCGAGCTCGACGGCAGTGCCCATGAATGAAGCTGCCGAAGCGCACGATCGTCGTCGAGAGGCGTACCTGGCGCGCTCCGGGATCCGCGTGGCTCGCGCTTCGTCAACGATGACGTCGAGACGAACCTCGCCGGCGTGGTGACGGCGATCGAAGCCGTGCTTGATTTTTGAGTCACCACCCCGCGCGGCTTCGCCGCGCTGCCCCTCGTCGACTCGAGCTACGGCATGCACACATCTATCTCCCGCGCGAAATGCCTGCCTGTGCTCGTCGTCCCTCCTCGAATGAGGAGGGACAGGCGATCTCGCGAAGGCGAGATCGCCGGGGTCGTGAGTCCACGGCGTTACGTCACAAGCATCATTCGCGCCACGCCACCACGCGCCCAGAGGCACTGCTGCGAGGTGTGCTGCGCGATCCGTGTGACGCGCTTTGCAAACGACGAGGTGGAAATGAACGCGTTGGCGTCGTGGCAGATGTCGAGGTGGCGCCGGATCACTGACTCAACCACCCCGCGCGCTTCGCGCGCTGCCC
>JANNTF010000782.1:0-3985 GCA_031403455.1 Alphaproteobacteria bacterium
GGCAAGACCGTTGGCTTCATGAACCGTGGCTTTGAGCTGTCGATCGATCGTCATCGCTACCTTGTTGCCCACTAATCTCTACAGGGAAAGTGGCGCACGTTTCATTGGCACGGGGGGGTGGTGTGACGGTGATCACCGCGAAATTCCGACGCAACGTGAAACGGCTCACAAGTCGCTCCGTGCAACCACGCCTAGTCTTCGTGTCGTTGTCTGAACCCACGCAGAGGGAGCCGTGACATGGAGATGACGTTGGACTTTCCAGCCGCCAGAACGACCAGTTCAACCATGGCTGATTTTGAGCTGGCGCCCGTGCTCGATCGCGCCGTAGCGGCGGCCGCACGTGTGTTCGAAACGCTGCCGCACGCAATTGCCGTGATCGATGGTCGCGGTCGACTGGTCGCAGCGAATGGCGCCGCGCGCAACCTGCCGGACTGTCTGTCGGCGATCGCTCGCAGCGGCACCGAGCTGGTCGCGCGGCTCGAGGCGCAAAGCGGCCCGATCGGGCAAGCAGTCTCGCGGTCCAGCACTGTGCTCTGGCTCATTGCTGCACGTCTGGAGGGAGGCTCTCGTGACGACGAGCTCTTCACGGTCACTGTTTGCGACGCGCTCGCGCCTCATCCTCTCCCAGCGAGCGTCATCGGCCAGCTTTGCGGTCTGACGCGCTGTGAGGCGATGGCGGCCCGGATGGTCCTGCAGGGTGCTGCGCCGAAGACGATGGCCCGCGTGCTCGGCGTTTCGCTCGCTACCGTGAAGACCCACCTCCACCGCGTTTTTACCAAGACCGGGGCGGTGGGACAGTCCGATCTGGCCCGCAGGCTGGCCCGATTGCTTCCCCCGATCGTGATCGACATGCCTTCCAGTGCCCAGCCGAGCGTGGGCATCGATCGGAAGCGCTCTTGATGAAATCCACGACGGCGACCGCAAACTGATGCGGTTCGGTCCCCGCCCTTAGGCGAAGAATGGAGATCAAGACCATGTACACCACGTCCGACCCCATCCCGGCACCCTATCTAGCCAGCGCCGCGGGCGCCCTCGCCCTGGGTATCTTTGCCCTGGCTGCAACCGCCGGAAGCTCGACCACACCGCGATGCGAAACCGTCGCCGCTATGACGACGACCGCGCTCACCACGATCATCGGCGACGAGGCCGTTCAAGCGCATTTCCTAGGCGCACCGCTCAGCCGCGCTGTCGACCAGCTCGCCACTGCCCGCCGCTATTGCGCGTATGGGTGGGAGACCGAAGCCACAGCGCTACTCGACAGCCTTGCGGCGTCGATCCTCGATCTGCGCGCATCGACTGGCAGGCCCGCGCCGTAAACTCAGCTCCCGAGGCCTGAAGGTGCGCGCGCGACTGTACCTCAGGTCGTGACTGCTCCCGGAACTTCCCGTCGCGCCGGGGACCGGGAGCCTTTTTCTTCCGTATCCCCGGCCAGAGCCGGCGCGCCTACCTCTTGCGGCATGGCGCGTCATGGCCTACTCCCCAGGGCGACGTTACTCACCGATCCCTGTCAGCGAGTCGCAACAATGGCCATGTTTCGTAAGAGCGAGAGCAGCATTGCCGTTGGCGATCGGTTCATCGAAGCCAATCGCGAGAAGACCGAGTGGATCGTCGAGTTCGTCTTCACGGACCCCAATGCTGTTCCTCACGCTCGCATGCGCAAGAATGACGATGCCACGGTGCAACGCACCTTCGCTGTCGCCGTATTGTTGAGCGATCCGCGATTTCGCCGCTCGCAACGCGCAGCCGTCGCCGACTAGCGGATTCAAGCTTCGAGCGCTTGCCCCTGCGACGGCGCCGCGTCGCGGATCTCGAATTGCACGCGCCGCGTTCCATTCCAGGTCTCCGCGCGTAGCGCGCCGGCGACATGAATCGGCGGACCATTGCGGTTCAGCAGGAGCTCTGCGAGCGGCCCATCTACCGCTCTGAACGCGATCGCCCGGATACGCCCGCCGAAGCCATCGGCGAGGGTGCATCGCACATGCGCTTGGCCGACGACATCAGCCTGCACGACCCGCATATCAGCCAGAACGAAGCAGGGGCTGGGATGCCCCGATCCGAAAGGCCCCGCCTGCTCGAGCAACTGGCAGAGTTCCCAGGTGGCGCCGCGGGCGCTGACGACCGAGTCGATTGACAGCACGGCACGGGACGGCGTCACCGTGCTCGCCGCGCGCGCGAGCAGAAAGTCACGAAGTGCGTCGATATTCTCCCGCGCGACCGTGAATCCGGCAGCCTGGCGATGGCCGCCGCCATCGATCAAGAGACCCTCCAGCCGCGCCGCAATGATCGCAGCGCCGAGATCGAAACCACCAGCCGACCGGCCCGACCCTTTGCCACGCGCCTCGGACAGGCCAACGACGGCGGCGGGAAGCTGAAAACGCTCGGCTAGGCGCGCCGCCACGATTCCGATCACGCCGGGATGCCACGCCTCGCCCACGGCAAGGATGAAAGAGTGCGGCGACCCATTTGCTTCGACTTGCGCCAAGGCCTGGGCCAGCACACCCTGTTCGATGGTCTGGCGCTCCCGATTGAGCGCGTCGAGACGTGCGGCAAGATCGCGCGCTTCGAGTGCATCGGACGTCGTCAGCAGACGCACGCCGAGATCGGATTCGCCCACTCGACCACCCGCATTGACGCGCGGCCCGAGTACGAAGCCGAGATGGTAGGTGCCTGGCGCCTCGGTCAGTTTCGCCACGTCGGCGAGGGCCGCCAGTCCGACCCGTCCTCGCCGCGCCATGACGACCAGCCCCTGACGCACGAACGCCCGATTGAGCCCTTTGAGGGGCACGACGTCGCAGATCGTTCCCAGCGCCACCACGTCCAAGGCGGCCATCAGGTCAGGCTCAGGGCGGCTCGTGAAACGGCCACGGCCACGCAGCACACGCAGTAGCGCAACCGCCAGCAGGAAGGCGACCCCGACCGCTGCGAGATGCCCGTGGCCAAGCGCCTCGTCGAGCCGGTTCGGATTGATGACAGCGAATGCCTCGGGCAAACCGGCCTCAGCCGCATGGTGATCGACCACGATGACGTCGAGGCCAACCTCACGTGCCGCCGCGAGTGGCGCAAAGGCGAGCGTGCCGCAATCGACCGTGATCACCACACGCACGCCGGCGGCGGCCAATCGCAGCAGGGCCGGCGCGTTGGGGCCATACCCTTCCTTGAGCCGATCGGGGATGTAGACGCGCACCCGCGCGCCGAGCTCGGTCAGGAGATCACACAGCAACGCTGACGATGTCGCACCGTCGACATCATAGTCGCCGAAAATCGCGATCTCCTCGCCATGGTCGATTGCATCTGCGACGCGTCCTGCCGCCACATCCATGTCATGAAACCGTGACGGATCCGGCAACAGGTCACGTAGCTTCGGCGCAAGGAATGTTGCGGCGTCGGCGGCCTGGACGCCACGTCCAGCGAGCACCCGCGCCACCGGCTCCGGCACACTCGCCATTTGCGCGATCGCGAGCGCGTGACGATCGTCCGGCGCGCGCGACTCCCATCGCCGGCCACCGAGTGACCGTTCGACGCCGAGGAAAGCGGGGGCGACGGGGCTCCCGCCCTCCATGACCTCAGAACTCCATCGGCTTGCGCGTGAGATTGTGCGTCGCTTCGATCTTTCGCACCGTACCGGTCTTCGACCGCATGATGATCGAGTGGGTCGACGCACCGCCAGACCAGCGGCGCACGCCTTGCAAAAGCGAGCCGTCCGTGACGCCCGTCGCAGCGAACATCACGTCTCCCTTGGCGAGTTCGAGCAGATCATATTTGCGATTGAGGTCCTTGATCCCGAGCCGGTGCGCGCGCCCCTTCTCGTCGTCATTGCGAAACAGCAGGCGCCCCTGGAACTGGCCGCCGATGCAGCGCAAGGCCGCAGCCGCGAGCACGCCCTCGGGCGCGCCGCCGGAACCGATATACATGTCCACGCCGGAGCCCGGCAGTGCGGTGGCTATCACCCCCGACACGTCGCCATCCGAAATCAGCATGATTCGTG
>JANNTF010000783.1:0-4216 GCA_031403455.1 Alphaproteobacteria bacterium
TGGCGAAGGTGAACAGCAGCAGGCAGCCGATCAGCGGCACGAAGAACGGCAGGCAGGCCATCATCAGATCTTCGAATTTGATGTCGACGAGTCCCATCATCACGTAGAGGCCGATCCCGGTCGGCGGCGTGATGATCCCGATCGTGATGTTCAGATTGACGACGATGCCGAAATGGACGGGATCGACGCCGAGCTGCTTCACGACCGGCAGGAAGATCGGCGTCGCCAGGATGAGGACGGGGATCGGCTCGAGGATGCAGCCGAGGATGAGCAGGAACACGTTGATCAGCAGCAGGATGACGATGCGGTTGTCGGTGAGGCCGAGCATCCAGTCGGCGATCGCCTGCGCCACGCCGTCATAGGTGTAGATCCAGCTGGCGACGCTCGACACGGCGATGATGTACATGATCATGACGGTCGTCTTGGTGGAATCCACCAAGCAGTCCCACAGCGCGCGAAACGAGGCCTCGCCATAGAGATAGCCGACGATGAGCGCATAGCCGACGCAGGCGACGCCGACTTCGGTCGGTGTGATGATGCCGAAGCCCATGCCGGCGACCACGATGGCGGGCACCACCAGCGCCGGGGAGTTGATCACGAAGCTCTTGGCCATCGCGGAGACCGGTTCGCGCGGCCGCACCCGGCCGACCTCGCGTCCGGTCGCCGCCAGCCACCACACCATCGCCATCATGGCGAGCCCGATCACGATCCCCGGCATCACCCCGGCGAGCAGCAGCCGGCCGATCGATTCCTGCGCGACGACGCCGTAGATAATGAGATTGATGCTCGGCGGAATCATCGGCCCGATCACCGAGGTGCAGATCGTGAGCGCCGTCGCATAGGCGCGGCGATGGCCGTTGCGCTCCATCGCGGGAATGCCGATCACGCCGAGCCCCGCCGCATCGGCCAGCGCCGAGCCCGAGATTCCGGAGAAGATCATGTTCGAGACCACCATCACGTGACCGAGGCCGCCCTTGAGGTGGCCGACGAGGGTGAGGGCGAAATCCCAGATCCGGCGCGAGAGGCCCATCGAGTTGAAGACGTTGCCCGCGAGGATGAAGAACGGCACCGCGAGCAACGCCTGGCTGGTCACGCCGTCGAGCATGAACTGAGGAATCAGGACGAGGTTGCGGTCGAGGATGAGCAGCGGCGGGAGGGTGGCGAGCGCGACGGACATCGACATCGGCACGCGCAGCAGGATGAAGGCCACGAACAGGACCGTGAGCAGCAGCGACATCATCGCGGCACGCGGCCGGCGTCGATCACGGTGATGATCTTGTCGCCAGCCTTGCGCAGCGCCGCCAGCACGCAGGCGGCCGCGCCGACCACCACCGGCAAGGCGATGATCCCGTGCGGAACCGGGAACACGGGATGGAGGGAATTGAGGCCGAGCCGGACCAGGGTCATCGACTTGGCCAACAAGACCAGGAAGAACGCGAGGATCGCCAATGCCGTCACCGCATCGGCGACGCGTTGCAGCGGCGCGGAAAAGCGCCGGTAGAAATAGTCGATCATCACGTCCTGGTCGCGATTGAGCAGCACCATGTAGCCGACCAGATAGGCAAGCACGGCGAGCGAAAGCGTCAGGTCGACCGCCTCAGGCTATGAGTACTTGAAGACATTCCGACCGACGATCTCGATCGCCGTCAGCAACACGACTACGCCGAGCAGGATCGAGCTGAAGGCAATGACCACGGGATCGATGCGGTCGTTCGCGCGGCCATAGACTGCGAACACGCGTCGGATCATCGCCGACGCATCGTCAACGCCTGGCGCCGTATGCCGGATCTGCCGCGATCAGTTGATCGCCAGGATCTTGTCGTAGAGCCCAGGCGGAATGAAATTCTCCGCCTCCATCTGCTTGATGATCGGCTTCATGCGCTCGACGCCCGGTTTGACATCGATGACCGTGTAGGTCGCGCCCTGCTCCTTCTTGAGCCGCTCGATATCGGCGGTGCCGACGCGCTCCTGCTCGGCGACGAACCAGGCGCCGACTTCCTCGGCCGCGTCGCGCATCGCCTTCTGATGCGCGGGCGAGAGCTTGTTGAAGATGTCGCGGCTGACCATCGGCATCAGGATCTGCCAGAACTCGTCGGTCCGGGTGATGTGCTTGGCGACCTCGGTGAATTTCATCGGGCCGACCAGCGCCAGCGGCGCCGTCACCGCTTCGACCGTGCCCTGGCTCAGGCCGAGATAGACGTCGTTCCAGGCGAGCACGACGACTTGCATGCCGAGCGCCGTCCATTGCCGGCGCCAGGAATCGATCGGCGCGATGCGCAGCTTCATGCCCTTGAGATCATCGAGGCTCTTGACCGGCTTGGTCGTGACCATCACGCGATAGGGACCGCGCTCCCAGTTGGAGGCGAGCACCACGAAGCCCGCCTTGTTGAGCGGATCATGGACGATCTCGTTCCAGATCGGAGTCTTCGTCACCTTGCGAAAAGACTCGACGCTCGGCACGACCCAGTTGAGCCCAAGCAGCCGCAGCCCCGGGCTGAAGCGCTCCATCTCCGGACTGCCGGCGAAGAACATGTCCTGATTGCCGATCGCCACGCTGTCGATCTGCGAGACGGATTTGCCGAGCTGCTCGGACGGGAAGACCTGGATCGTGAGTTGACCATTGGTCTTCTGCTTCACGAGATCGGCGAAGCGATCGATCGTGATCCCTTCGACGCTGTCCTTGGGCGAGATATGGCCGCCCTTGAGCAAGATCTGCGCGCTCGCCGGCGCATTCGCGAGCGCCCCGAACATCGCCAGCGCCGCCGCGGCGCCCATCCAATTGCCGATCATTCCAGCCCCCTGCGTTGCAGCCAAAAACATCCAACCCCGGATGACGCTACTCCCGCGACTGCAGCCAGGTCAAAGTCGCAGACGCGTCACGCGCGATTCCCGCGGACGCGAAACTGTTAGTGTTGACCGTCCAACGAAGCCGCGTATCGCAGGGAGCCACCGTATGAAGCCGGTTCGCCGTGACTTTCCGCGCCGCGTGCGCAGCGTCGAGAACATCTTCATTCCGATGCCGGGCGGGCACCGGCTGGCGGCGCGGCTCTGGCTTCCCGACGATGCGGAAAAATCGCCGGTGCCGGCCCTCATCGAATACATGCCCTATCGCAAGCGCGATCACAGCCGGGGTCGGGACGCGGCGATCCATCACTATCTCGCGGGTCATGGCTACGCGGCTTTGCGCATCGATACGCGCGGGTCCGGCGATTCCGACGGCGTGCTGCGTGGCGAGTGGCGCGACGAGGAATTGCAGGACGGCATCGACGCGATCGCCTGGATCACGCAGCAGAAATGGTGCAGCGGCAAGGTCGGGATGATCGGCAAATCGTGGAGCGGCTTTACCGCCCTGGCCCTCGCCGGGCAGGCACCGGAGTCGCTGAAGGCCATCGTCCCGGTCTGCGCGGGCGATGATCGCTATCACCAATCGCTGCACTGGAGCGGCGGCTGCTTCCTGGTGGAACAGCTGTGGTGGGCGGATTCGATGGTGATGTTCAACATGCGCCCACCCGATCCCGCGATCGTCGGCGAGCGCTGGCAGACGCTGTGGCGCGAGCGTCTCGACGACAATCATCCCTGGCTGATCGACTGGCTCAGCCATCAGCGTCGTGATGCGTTCTGGAAACACGCGTCGCTGTGCGAGCATTATGCCGCGACGAAGGCGGCCGTGTTCGCGGTCGGCGGCTGGGCCGATTACATCTCGCGGGCCGTGCCGCGGCTGATGGCGAATCTGCCGGGTCCGGTTTTCGCGCTCATCGGCCCGTGGGGACATCACTATCCGCATGACGGAATCCCCGGCCCCGCAGTGGGTTTCCTGCAGGATTGCGTGCGCTTCTTCGATCGTTACGTGAAGGGTACGCGCAACGGCTGGGAGAAGGCGCCGAGCTATCGCGCCTTCCTCCAGGAATTCGAGACGCCGTCGCGCCAGCACGGCACGCGCGCCGGCCGCTGGGTCGGGCTCAGCGGCTGGCCGTCGAAGCGCGTCAAGGCAAGGATCTTCCATCTCAATGCCGGCAGACTCGATGCCAAGGCGCGGGCGGAGGAAACGCTCAGCCACCGCTCGCCGCTCTCGGTCGGGCTCGGCGCGACGGAATGGTTGAGCATGGGCGTGGACGGCGAGCAGCCGGGCGATCAGCGCGAGGACGATGCACGCTCGCTGGTCTTCGACTCCGCGCCCTTCGTCGCGCCGGTCGATCTTCTCGGCCGCGTCGGCCTC
>JANNTF010000784.1:0-3856 GCA_031403455.1 Alphaproteobacteria bacterium
CGGCGCTCGCGACGATCGATGCCGATCCGACGCAGATGCGGCAGTTGCTGCAGAACTTGATCAGCAACGCGTTGAAGTTTCGCCGTCGCGGCGAGGCGCCGGTGGTGCGGGTCATGAGCCGGATCGTCAAGGACAGGTCCGCATCGGCGGCCGGCAAGGGTCGGCAGCTCTGCGAGCTCGATGTCTGCGACAATGGGATCGGGTTCGACATGCGCTATCTCGATCGCATCTTCACGATCTTCCAGCGCCTGCATGGCCGCACCGAGTATGACGGGACGGGTATCGGGCTCGCCACCTGCCGCAAGATCGTCGAACGCCATGGTGGAACGATCACGGCCATCAGTGCGCCGGAGCAGGGCGCGACGTTCCGGGTCACCTTGCCGGCCCGGCGCGTTCGTGCCGAGGGCGACGCATGAGGCGCCAGGCGAAGCCGGTCACCATCCTGATCGCCGACGATGACGCCGACGACCGCATGCTGCTGCAGGATGCGTTCATCGAGAACGGGTTGCCCAATGAATTGCGCTTCGTGAACGACGGCGAGGAGCTCCTCGCCTATCTCCGGCGCGAGGGCGCCTATGCGGCACCGGAGGCCTCGCCCGCCCCCGGGCTGATCCTGCTCGATCTCAACATGCCCCGTCTCGACGGCCGCGAGGCGCTGCGTCTGATCAAATCCGACCCGCGCTTCCAGCGCATTCCCGTTGTCGTGCTCACGACCTCGAAGGCGGAGGAGGACATCTTGCGCACCTATGACCTGGGCGTGAGCTCCTTCATCACCAAACCAGTGACATTCGGCGGGCTGATCAAGATCGTCCAGGTGCTGAGCGCCTATTGGACAGGGATCGTCGCACTCCCGCAGGTCGATCTGTCGCACGCGTGAATGATCGATCCATGTCCTCCACCATCTGCCGCGTGCTGCTGATCGATGATGACGAGGACGACTACATCATCACGCGCGACTTGCTGGACGACGTCTGCACGCAGCGCTTCGACATCACCTGGAGCGCCACCGCCGAAGATGCGCTGGCGCGAATCCCAACCGAGACATTCGACGTCATTCTGGTCGACTACTTCGTGGGTGGGCGAACCGGGCTCGAGATCGTTCGCCTCGGCATGGAGTCTGGCTGCACTGCGCCGATGATTCTCTTAACCGGCGTCGGCGATCGCGAGCTCGACATGGCCGCCGCGACGGCGGGCGCGGCGGATTATCTCGAGAAGGGCAAGCTGACGGCTGCGCTGCTCGACCGCTCGATCCGGTATGCGATCGGCGCGGCCGATACCCGCCGCGCTCTCGTCGAGAAGACGGTGTTTCTTCAGATGATCCTCGACAACACGGATACCGGCATCGCCACCTTCGATCGCGGCGCGCGCCTGATTTCGTCCAACGAGAGATTCTTCGCGATGCTCGATCTGGCGCCGAGTGCCGCGGAGCGGGCGACCCTGGGTGAGGATCTCTCGAGCATCCTGCGGCTTCATGAATTCCCCGCGACCAAACGCTTCGAACGCGTCGGCCGCGACGGGCGCGTGGTGGAAGTCCGCCACAACGGCGCGCCGGATTTCGGAATCGTGACGGTTTGCGTCGACGTGACCGAATACAAGCAGGCCGAGGCCTTGCTGCGCGTGGCCAAGGACAACGCCGAACAATCCAACCGGGCCAAATCGGAATTTCTCGCCAATATGAGCCACGAGCTGCGCACCCCGCTCAATGCCATCATTGGCTTCTCCGACATCATGCAGCGCGCGAGCGGCAACCCGCTTTCTGCCGGGAGCCATCGCGAATACGCCGCGCACATCAATTTCAGCGGGACCCATCTGCTCAACATCATCAATGACATCCTCGACACCTCGAAGATCGAGGCTGGAAAATTCCAGCTGGTCGAGGAAATCATGTCGCTCGCTCAGGTCATCCAAAGCAGCCTGCGCATGGTCCAGCAGCGCATGGAGGCGAGCGGGATCACGGTCGCGGAGCCGGCGTACCACACGTTGCCACCCCTGCTGGGCGACGAACGCGTGATGCGGCAGGTCCTGCTGAACCTGCTGTCCAATGCGGTCAAGTTCACGCCTGCCGGAGGCCGGATCGGCGTCGATGTGATGCGCCTCGGCGATGGCACGCTGCGGGTCGCGGTGCAGGACAGCGGGATCGGCATCGCGGCCGCGAACATTCCCCTCGTGCTCGAGCCCTTCGGCCAGGTTGAGGAAGGTCTCAACCGGCGCTTCGGGGGCACCGGATTGGGGCTGCCGCTGGCGCGCTCGCTCGTGGAACTGCATGGCGGGCGCCTCGAGTTGAGCAGCGAACTCGGAGTTGGCACGACCGTGGCGATCATCCTTCCGGCCGAGCGGGTCATCACGACACCGGAAGCGACGCCGGCGCCGCGGGACGGTCGCCCAACCCAGCGGATCGCCTAACTCCCGTCAACGCGACTTGCGACTCCCGCCGCGCAGGGCGATGCTCCACCGTTCCTATCGAGGAGGTGGACCCATGAGACTGCTCAGCGACCAGGAACTCGGCCAGCTCTCTCCGGCCGAGGACATCGCGACCGCGACGCCGCTGCCGGTGCAGGTCGTTTCCAGCGACGAGTTCTTTCCGATCGCGCAGACCGAGCGGCAGAAGCGTGTCGAGACGCGGCTCAATGCGCTCGCCGACGAGCATGGCGCCAAGCGCGGCCTCAGCCGGCGGCAATTCTTCAAGACCAGTTCGGGCATGGCCGCCGCCTTCATGGCGATGAACGACGTCTACGGGCCGCTCTACGGCGTCAACCGCGCCGAGGCCTCGACGCCTGCGGCCGCCGAGGAGCGGCTCGCGCAGCTCAAGGACCAGTTCGTGATGGACGTGCATACGCATTTCCTGCGCGACGACACGCGGCTCGAGGGTTTCGTGCGGGCGCGTGAGGCGGTCGGCAGGTCCGGCTGGAATCCGGCGCTGGTCGGCAAGCCGCAGACCATCGAGGATCTCAAGTACGGCAATTGGTTCAAGGAGATCTATCTCGATAGCGACACCAAGGTGGCGCTGATCTCGGGCTCGGCCTCGGAGGAGCCGCGCGACTGGTTCCTGACCAACGAGATGAAGTTCGACGCGCGCAAGAAAGTCAACGAGGCGGCCGGGTCGCGGCGGCTGCTGTCGCACGCGATCTTCACGCCGGGCCAGCCGGGTTGGCTGGAGCGCGTCGATCGCGAGCTGGAAGTTCTCAAGCCCGATTCATGGAAGGGCTACACGGTCGGTGACAACACCAACAAGCAGCTCTCGCGTCACCCCTGGCGGATGGACGACGAGAAGCTCGTCTATCCGTTCTATGAGAGGATCCTCAAGGCGGGGACCAACATCGTCTGCGTGCACAAGGGCCTCTATCCGCCGTCGACTGAGCGCGATTTTCCACATCTCACGCCCTACGCGAAAGTCGACGATGTGGGCCGCGCCGCCAAGGATTGGCCGCAGATCAACTTCGTCGTCTACCACTCCGCTTTCCGCTGGACCGGGGCCGGCAACGCCACCCTCGCGCTCAAGCAGTTCGACGATACCGGGCGGGTCGAGTGGACCAAGGATCTGTCCGAGATCCCGGCCAAGTACGGGGTGAGCAACGTCTATGGCGATCTCGGCCAGATCTTCGCCCAGACCACGGTGGTCGAGCCGCGGCTCTGCGCGGCGCTGATGGGCATGCTGGTCCAGGGCCTGGGCGCCGATCATGTGGTGTGGGGCACCGACGCGGTGTGGACCGGCTCGCCGCAATGGCAGATCGAGGCGCTGCGCCGACTGGAGATTCCCGAGGACATGCAGAAGACGCACGGCTTCAAGCCGCTGGGTGCGGCCGACGGCCCGGTCAAGACGGCGATCTTCGGCACCACCAACGCCCGCCTCTACGAC
>JANNTF010000785.1:0-5788 GCA_031403455.1 Alphaproteobacteria bacterium
GGTGGCCGAGCCCGGCACCGTGCTTTCTGTGTCCGATCCGGTGGTTGGCGATACCATGACCATTATTCCGGTGATTCCGCTTGGCAACGGGATCGGTCCCGCTCGTTCCTATCCCGATCTCGAACTGCCGGTCACGGTTCAGGGCGTCGTTATGTTGCGGCATGTGGAAAAGATCGACGTGCGACCGTCGCGCAATGGCGTCGAGATCTCCGCTGGCGGGGGGGGGCTGCATCTGTCCCGTGAACTTGACCGGTCATCAAGCAAGGAAAAAAGCCTGAACCAAGTTTTCGACATCAATGCCTGGCAACATGGCGGCGATCATGATTTTATCAAGGCGCGGCGAAAGTTGGAGGCCAATGTCGCCGCCGCGCCGAAGCCGGAGAATCGCCAGGGGCCTCGTATGGAGTTGGCCCGTTTTCAGTTCGCCAATGGGAACGCCGCAGACGCCCTGGGCATCTTGCACGTCATGGCGAGTAGCGACCCTTCGGTTCTCAATGCGGCCCCGTTCCGGGCTTTGCGCGGGGCCGTCAATGTCATGCTCTACCGCTTCGAGGAGGCGGTCGAGGATCTCGGTCACCCGAGTCTCGCCAACAACGATCAGGCGGCGTTCTGGCGCGCGGCGGCCGAGGCGTCCCTGGGAGCCCCCCAGGCGCAGGCGGAGACGTTACGCGAAAAAGCTGGCGCGCTGAAAGATTATCCGCGACGGATTAAGACGCGCCTGGCGCTGATCGGGGCCGAGGCCGCCATCGCCGCCGCCGACGACATGAGCGCCAAGAACTTTCTGGAGTCTGCTATGGACGGTGGCAACACGCCAGCCGAGCAGGCGGCAATCTTGTATTGGACGGGACGCTTTAACGAGGTGACGGGGGCCTTCGATCTCGCGATTTCCAATTGGGACGAGGTGGAAAAGGGGCGTGATCGGCTGAACCGCGCCAGAGCGGCCAAGGCTCGTCTGGAGCTTCAACTCAAGCTTGAGCGCATCACACCCGCCGAAGCCGTCGAGGGCATGGAAAAACTGCGCTTTGCCTGGCGTGGTGACGCGTTCGAGTACGCCCTTTTGAAGCGGCTTGGCGAACTCCAGATCGCCGCCAAGGATTACGGCGGTGGTCTGCGTTCGTTCAAGCAACTGGTGATCAGTTACGGTGATAATCCCCAAACCCCAAAAATCGCCGAGGCGATGCAGGAAACCTTTGACAAGCTGTTTTTGACAAATGCGGCCGAAGACCTGCCCCCGGTCACCGCCATTGCCTTGTTCGACGAATTCAAGGACCTCACCCCAACCGGCGAAAAAGGCGACGATATGATTCGCCGTCTAGCCGACCGGCTGGCTTCGGTGGACCTCCTCGACCGGGCCGGGAGCCTTTTGGACAATCAGGTCAAGTTTCGTCTCAATGGGCTCGAAAAGGCCAGGGTCGGCACGCGGCTGGCGTTGCTCCATCTGTTGAATCGGCAGCCTCGGAAAGCCATTGATGCCATGACCGTGAGCGATATGCCGGGCATTCCAGAAGCGCGTGGCCGAGCATTACTCGATCCGGCTGGCCGACATGCATAGTCCACGCCGCGCACGCGCGGTGGCGCGCCCGCGTCAGGTCGCGATGTATCTGTCAAAGCAGCTGACCTCGCGCTCGCTGCCCGAGATCGGCCGCAAGTTCGGCGGTCGCGATCACACCACGGTGATGCATGCCGTGCGCAAGATCGAGGAGCTGCGAGCGTCCGATCACAGCTTCAACGAGGACATCGAGCTGCTGCGTCGCATGCTCGAATCCTGATGCCCCGCGTCGCCGTCGTCACGGGTTTCGATCCGTTCGGCGGCAACGATGTCAACCCCTCGGCGCTGATCGCCCGCGCCCTCGACGGCATCGAGATTGCCGGCACACGCATCGTCGGCCGCGTGCTGCCGGTCGACCTCGACGGGCTGGATGCCGCGCTCGACCTCGCGCTCGCGGGGCGCAAGCCGCGGCTGGTTCTGGCGTTGGGCCTGGCGGCGAGCGAGCCGGTGATCCGGCTGGAGCGCGTCGCGCTCAATCGCGCGGATTTCAACATTCCCGACAATACCGGCGCCTTGCGCCGCGGCGAGGTGCTCGAGCCGGATGGACCCGCGGCTCGCGAGAGCCGATTGCCGCTCGATCTCATCCTCGAACGGCTGCTTCAGGCGGGAATCCCCGCCCGCTTCTCCGAGACCGCCGGGCTCTATCTGTGCAACGCCGCGATGTATCGCTTGTTGGGACGACTCCCGGCCAGCTTGCCCTGTGGCTTCATCCATTTGCCGCCGCTCCCGGCCCAGGTCGCCACGTTGCTCCGGGCCAGCGCCGGCCGCGCTGGCGAGCGCGCGCCAGGCCTGGCATCGATGGGGTTGGACATGCAGCGCAAGGCGATCGAAATCGCGCTCGCCGCGACCCTGGGCGCCGAGCGTCGGGCGCCGTCCGCGGCGGCCTGACGGGAAGCGCAATTTGGTCGCGCCGGAACGGCTGTTTTTCTTCTGGGTTCAATCGCTTCTGGTATATTGACCGTCCTTCGAAACAGGCGGTGCGACACGCGTTCTTCCGCCGCCTGACCGGAGGGGTCGACCCGGGGCGTCCGGGCACGGTCGGGAGGTTCCGAAAGCGCGTCGTCGACGGCGCGCCGCGGGCCCAAACCAGAACGCGATAGACAGAGTTTCGCCCATCCCATGAAGCTCACGATCGAACGTGCCGCCCTGTTGAAGGCGCTCGCCCATGTGCAGAGCGTCGTCGAGCGCCGCAACACGATCCCCATTCTCGCCAATATTCTGATCGAGGCGCAGAAGGGGAAATTGGCGTTGACCGCAACCGACATGGACCTCGCCATCGTCGAGGGCGTGGTCGCCGATGTCGCCAAGACGGGCACCATCACCGTCCAGGCGCACACGCTCTACGACATCGTGCGCAAGCTTCAGGAAGGCAGCCAGATCGGCATCGAGTCGATGCCCGACAAAGGGCAGGTGAGCCTGCGCGCGGGCCGTTCGAATTTCTCGCTCGCGAGTCTGCCCGCCGACGATTTTCCGCGGATGGCCGGCGGTGACCTGCCGCATCAATTCGAACTCGCCGCGCCCGAACTCAAGGGCATGATCGACAAGACGCGGTTCGCGATTTCCACCGAGGAGACGCGCTACTACCTCAACGGCATCTATCTGCACGCCGCGCAGTCGAACGGCATCAAGGTCCTGCGCGCGGTGGCGACCGACGGTCACCGGCTCGCACGCGTCGAAATGGCGCTGCCTGCGGGCGCCGAGAACATTCCCGGCGTGATCCTGCCGCGCAAGGCGGTGATCGAACTGCACAAGCTGATCAGCGAGACCGATGCCGCCGTGCAGGTGGCGCTCTCGGAGACGCGCGTACGCTTCACGCTTGGCGACGTCACCCTGACCTCGAAGCTCATCGACGGCACATTCCCGGATTACGAGCGCGTCATCCCGGTCGGCAACGACAAGGTGATGGAAGTCGACCGTGTGGAATTCGCAGCAGCCGTCGATCGCGTCGCGACGATCTCGACGGACAAGTCGCGCGCGGTGAAGCTCAGCCTGACCAAGAACCAGCTGACTCTCACGGCATCCAGCGCCGATGCCGGCGCCGCCGAGGAAGAGATCGCCGTGCGCTACACCGGCACGCCGATCGAGATCGGCTTCAACGCACGCTATCTCCTCGACATCGCGGAGCAGATCGAGGGCGACGGCGCGCGGTTCCGCATGGCCGACGCGGCGGCGCCGACGCTCGTCGAAGACACGGCCGACCAGAGCGCGCTCTACGTGCTCATGCCCATGCGCGTGTAGGGCGGATGCTGGCAGCGGCAAGCGACAGGCAGAGACTCGACGCACCGGAATCGCACGCGGATGTCGTCCAGCGGCTGACGCTGACCGATTTTCGCTGCTATGCCCAATTGCGTCTGGAGGCCGGTCTCGAACCCGTCGTGCTCACCGGACCCAACGGCGCCGGCAAGACGGCGATCCTCGAGGCCCTGTCCATGCTCGCGCCCGGCAAAGGCCTGCGCCGCGCGACCCTCAGCGAGATCGCACGACGCCAGCCCGGGGCGTCGACGTCGTCGCGCTGGTCGGTGGCGGCCGTCATCGACGGCGCCCGGGGCGCGCTCCCCGTCGGCACGGGACAGAATCCCGATGGCGGCGACAAACGTGTCGTGCGCATCGATGGGCAACCGGCGAAAGGGCAGAAGGCGCTCGCCGAAGTGATGGCGATCGCCTGGGCATCGCCCGAGCAGGATCGCCTCTTCCTCGATGGACCCGCGGCGCGACGGCGCTTCATCGATCGCCTGGTGTTCGGCTTCGCGCCCGATCATGCGAGCGAGCTGTCCGCCTATGAGCATTGCCTGCGCGAGCGCGCCCGATTGCTGGCCGAGGGCTGCAGCGACGATCGCTGGCTCTGCGCCCTGGAAGACGGCATGGCGCGCCATGGCGTCGCCGTGGCGGCGACGCGCGCGGCGATCGTGGCCCGGCTCGACATCGCCGCGGCTTCCGGACTCGGGCCCTTTCCCGCGGCACAACTCGCGCTCGACGGCGAGATCGACCGCGCCCTCGCCGGCATGCCGGCCCTTGCGGCCGAGGAGTCCCTGCGCGCGCAGCTCGGCGCGTCGCGACGACACGACGCCGCGCAGGGCGGCGCGTCCCATGGCCCGCATCGCAGCGATCTGCTGGTCCGCTTCGCGCAGAAGGACATCGCCGCCGCCGACGGATCGACCGGCGAACAGAAGGCGCTCGTGCTGTCGATCGTGCTCGCCAATGCGCGGGCCCTCGCCGCGGAGCGCGGACGGCCGCCGGTCCTGCTGCTCGATGAAGTCGTCGCCCATCTCGACGGCGTTCGCCGCGCGGCCCTCGCCGACGAGATCGTCGCGCTCGGCGCGCAGGTTTGGCTGACCGGCACCGACGAAGAATTCTTCATGGGGCTGCGCGGTCGCGCGCGGTTCTTCCGCGTCCTCGATTCCACAGTGACTCCCCGATGAGCGATCCCCTTCCCGCCCTCGATCCCGTGGCCGAGTACGGCGCCGATTCGATCAAGGTCCTGCGCGGTCTCGACGCCGTGCGCAAACGACCGGGCATGTATATCGGCGACACCGATGACGGGTCCGGGCTGCACCACATGGTCTACGAAGTCGTCGACAATTCGATCGACGAAGCGCTCGCCGGCTATTGCGACGGGCTGGATGTGACGCTCAATCCCGACGGCTCGGTCACCGTCACCGACAACGGGCGCGGCATCCCGACGGAGATCCATACCGAGGAAGGCGTCTCCGCGGCGCAGGTCATCATGACCCAGCTCCATGCCGGCGGTAAGTTCGACCAGAATTCGTACAAGGTCTCCGGCGGCCTGCACGGCGTCGGCGTGTCCGTCGTCAACGCCCTGTCGGAGGTGCTCGATCTGACGATCTGGCGCGGCGGCAAAGAGCATTTCATGCGCTTTCTGCACGGCGATCCGGAAGCGCCGTTGCGCGAGGTCGGCGAGGCCCAGGGCAAGCGCGGGACGCGCGTGACGTTCAAGCCCTCCAAGCGGACCTTCACGAAGACCGAGTTCGATTTCGATACGCTCGAGCACCGGCTGCGCGAACTCGCCTTCCTGAACTCCGGCGTGCGCCTCACCCTCACCGACGCGCGCGGCGTCGATGCGCGCGTCGTGGAGCTGCGCTACGAGGGCGGGATCGAAGCCTTCGTGAAGTATCTCGATCGGTCCAAGGCGCCGCTGCACCTGCCGATCACGGTGCGCGGCGAGCGTGAAGGCATCACCGTCGAGCTGTCGATGGAATGGACGGACGCCTATCACGAGAC
>JANNTF010000786.1:0-3603 GCA_031403455.1 Alphaproteobacteria bacterium
ACCGGCGGCTTCGCAGTGGCGCACAATGGCAATATCTCGACGCGATGACGCTGCGGTCGGAGTTGATCCGCAAAGGCTCCATCTTTCAGTCGACGAGCGATACCGAGACCATCATCCATTTGCTGGCGACCTCGACCCAGCGGACCCTGCTGGACCGGTTCATCGATGCCTTGAAGCAGGTGGAGGGCGCCTATTCGCTGGTCTGCCTGACAACGCAGGGGATGATCGGCTGCCGGGATCCGCTCGGTATCCGGCACAATCGCAAGCCCCCAGCCCAGGCCCCAGGCGATAAAGGTCCATGCCGCGCCGTGCCAGAAACCTGCAGCCGCCATGACGAATACCACCACGGCAAATCGACGGATCGGACCGCCGCGTCGGCTACCGCCGAGCGGAATATAGAGATAATCGCGGATCCACCGCGAAAGCGTGATGTGCCAGCGCTGCCAGAATTCCTGCGGGCTCGCCGACAAATAAGGTTGGCGAAAGTTGAGAGGGAGCCTGATGCCGATAAGGCAGGCCATACCGAGTGCCATGTCGGAGTAGCCGGAGAAGTCGAAATAAATCTGGAAAGCGAAGAGTGCGGCGCCAAGCCAAGCGGTAAAGGCATTCGCGGGACCTGCGGTGAAAATGTCGTCAACGAAAGGTGAGATCGAGTCAGCGAGAACCACCTTCTTGAGAACACCAACGCAGGCCAGGCCGAGACCGAAGACCACAAGACGGGGTTGCCTGGCGACGCCGTCCCATTGACGCGCCAGTTGAGGAAGCAACTCGTTGGCGCGGACGATCGGACCGGCGATGAGCTGAGGAAAGAATGACTTGAAAAGAAAGAAGCGGTGGAAACGACGCTCGATTGCCGTGTGACCTCGATAGATATCGATGAAATAGGCAATCGCTTGGAATGTGTAGAAGGAAATCCCCAGAGGGATCAGCGTATTCGCAAAGTATCCCCAGCGCGCCAGATCGCTGAAGGCCGTTTCAGCAAGAAAGAAGTCGCGATACTTGAATACAGCCAGCACCGCGATATTGCTGGCGATCGCCAATGCAAGCCAAGCACGATGCTGGACGAAGAATGAAAAGCCGTAATTGACGACGATCAGAACAAAGAAGATGGCGGTGTCCCGACGGCCGGTCTCAAGGTAGTACATCCCCGCACTTGCAATGAGAAGTGTAGCCGCCTTTGCGGGAAGAGTTCGCCACAGGGAATAGGCGCCGACGAAAATGACAAAGAAGTAGAGCGTGTCAAACCGCATAGTCGGACGTCCTCGGCGTTAGGTCCCAGAGAGTTCAAGCGCGAGGGGAGGAAGGCCTCAACTCTTGCGCATGAGGCACTGCACCCATTGCGGGGAGCCATGCGCCGCCAGGTCGTGGATGGCTTCGATCTCGAAGTCGCATTTCCGCGCCATGACCTCGCCGAAGGCCTTCGCCGTGGGCCAGTGGGTCGTATCGAGCGGACCGACCTGATAGCCCCCGTCGTTGCGCTCCGCATACCCATGGACGATGTCGAGCACGAACAGCGCGCCCGGCTTCAAGACCCGTCGCACTTCGCCGGCGATCTTGTCGAGATCGAAAGCGTGATCGAGCGAATTGCAATAGACGCAATCGATCGAGGCGTCGGCGAAGTCGAGCTGATGAAAGTC
This sequence comes from Alphaproteobacteria bacterium, assembly GCA_031403455.1. Classification (GTDB taxonomy): domain Bacteria; phylum Pseudomonadota; class Alphaproteobacteria; order CACIAM-22H2; family CACIAM-22H2; genus CAIOSQ01. Next base: position 1,638 of record JANNTF010000786.1, read on the forward strand.
ACCGACGATCACGAGGGGATTGTCGGGACCAGGATTGATGTCGATGCCGATGGCCTCGGGATGTCCCAGTTGGCGCCACGCGTCGACCTCATCGCCGAGGCGCGCGGCGAGACAGAGAATCTTGGCGTTCGCGGACAACGGCACGAGTTCGAACCGCCGCCGGAACAACGCTGACGTGCGCGGATCACGCCGCGCAATTCCGGCCTTGATCATGCCGTCCAGCTTGGAGGCCTGCCGTGCAACATGCTCCTCGTAGCTGCCCATCGTCGTGCGCTGGGAAAACCCTTGCTCGTGACGCCATGCCTCGCTCTTGAACTCGGCCAAGCGCCGTGCCTTCTCCGCTTCGGCGGCCTTGAGTTTCCGGTAGCCGCGCACCAGCGACGCGCCCTTGCGAAGCCCCTCGGGGGTAAGGATCTGCAGAAGCTTGGTCGGATTGCTGCGTAGGCGGGCAAGCAAGTCATTCAGCATCATGCGCGCGGGTATCCCGTCAGACGAGCGACAAGGCGACATGCCATCGTCCGCAATGCGATGTCGCGGACATCCATACAATCGGCACGGCCGCAGATCAAACCGGCCGCCCGCGATCGGCATGCGGCGACTCTGCGCGCATCACTCCGCCGCGAGGACGGCGAGGACACCGCGCATCGCCGTCATGAATCGGTCGCGGTCGATGTGCGGCGTGACATTCCACGCCGCACTCACGCAAACCCGACGCTCGCCCCTGGCCGCGAGAACCGTGGCGCTGATCGACGTGTCGGTCGAGCCACCCTTGTACGCGCTCCAATCCCAGCCCAGCGCCCCGGCCGGGCCGGCATTCACGCGCAGTTCCGGGCGCTCGCCCAGTTCGCCGATCAAGGCGCAAAGTTCGCGCGCGGTGAAGAGATAGTCGACATCGCTCGCCAGCGTGTCGCCCCACACGAGCGGCAGGTGCCGTCCCGGCGGGAGCGCCGCCAGCACGCCGCGACGCGCCGTCACATCACCGCTGCGCCACAGCGCCAGCGCCTGCGGATCGGGGTGGACGCGCAGCAGATGCAGCTCGCGCGTGGTCATCACCGGGCGGTTGCGCGCCGGCGCCGCCGCGTCGAGCGCGGCGCGACCCACGAGATCCATCAACGCATCCGTCGCCGTGTTGTCGCTGATCGCGATCATCATCGTCGCCAGCGTGCCAAGCGCGATCGACGTTCCCTCGGGCCACGTGCCGATCATGCCGGAGCCGGGGGCCTTCCATTCCGGTCGCAGCGCCACCACGGCGTCAGGGCGCAGACGACCGTCGCGCAGGGCGGCCGCGTATTCGCGCAGCACGAGCAGCTTGAACGCCGAGCCAGCGCCGAGCGGCCGATCCGCCTGCGCGCTCGCACGCTCGCGCCCCGATTCGAGAATCAGGAACGCATGCTGGCCAGGCAGCGCGGCGATCGTCGCGGTCGCACGCGCGAGCGTCTCAGGCACCGCGACGGCGCGCTCGAAGAACACGCTGCGGATGCGGCCGCGTGCATCGAAGGCGATCCGCGCGGGTACGAGCGCATGCGCCAGGATGACCGTCCAGCGATCGCCGTCGCGCCGCGCGTCGCGGTAGGGACCATGGTTGCGCAGCAGCGCGTCGCGCGACGATGCCAGGCGCTCCAGCGGGACCTCGCCGAGCAAGCTCGGCGCGAACCAGCGCGGGTCGAGTTTGGTGGTCCGGAAAATCCGGGCGAAGGCGGCGGCCGCATCCGCCGCGGTGGCCTCGCCAGCTGGCGTCGGGAGCGGCTGCGCCGGCGCGAGGGCGCCACTCATCAGGCCATACAGCACGGCCAGGGCCGCGCACCAGGGAGCGCGGATCGGGGCTCGATCCCGACCGAAAACGACACCGCGCCGGCCAACCGGCCGACGCGGAATGCAGCGACCAGGGCGGACGGCGAAAGCCATCCGCGGCGGTTCAACCCTGACGGGCCTTGAAGCGCGGGTTCGTCTTGTTGATGACGTAGAC
>JANNTF010000787.1:0-2454 GCA_031403455.1 Alphaproteobacteria bacterium
CGCGGCTGGTGCGCCCGCATGTCTGCGTCATCACGATGATCGCGCCCGCCCATACCGAGAACTTCGTCGACGGCGTCGACGGCGTCGCGCGCGCCAAGGCGGAGATCTTCGAGGCCGGTGGCGAGACCGCGATCATCAATCGCGACAGTGGATATTTCGAACCCCTCGCGGCGCGTGCGCGCGCGCGCGGTTTCTCGCGCATTCTCGGGTTCGGCAACGATGACGGCGCCGAGCTGCGTCTGGTGGATGTCCAGCTCGCGCCCACCTATTCGGTCGTCACCGCAGTTTGCGACGGCCGTCCGCTCACCTATCGGATCGGGGCGCCCGGTCGCCATTGGGCAATCAATTCGCTGGCCGTGCTCGGCGCGGTCGTCGCGCTCGGCGGCGACCTCGCCGCTGCCGCCGAGTCCCTCGCGACAATGTTGGCCGTGAAGGGCCGCGGCAAACAACTCACGGTCGGAGACGGCGATCAGCGCTTCACCTTGATCGACGATTCCTACAACGCCAATCCGACGTCGATGCGCGCCGCGCTCGAAGTTCTGCAACGGATCGATCCCGGGCCCGGCGGTCGTCGAATCGCCATCCTCGGCGACATGCTCGAACTCGGTCCCGACGCAGCCCAGCTGCACGCGGATCTGGCAACGCCGATCGTCGCCGCTGGCGTCGATCTCGTTTTCACCTGCGGCGCGCATATGGCCGGCTTGGCACACGCGCTTCCGCCGACGCGCCGTGGCGTCCATGCGCCGAGCTCCGAGCACCTCGCCCCGCTCGTGGCGGCGGCGATCAAGGGCGGTGACGTGGTGGTGGTCAAGGGATCCCTGGGCAGCCGCATGGCGCGCATCGTCACGGCGCTGCAGGCGCGCGGCGATACACGCCAAGCGGCCGGCTGAGGGGCGAAGAGCGATGCTCTATCTCCTCCTCGTCCCCCATGCCGACCAGATCGGTGCATTCAATCTCTTCCGCTACATCACGTTCAGATCCGGCGGCGCGATCGTCACAGCGCTGGTGCTGAGCTTCATCTTCGGTCCGCGCATCATCGTGTGGCTGAGGTCGAAGCAACCCAACGCCACCGTGCGCGAGGACACGCCCGAAACGCATCTCGCGAAGAAGGGCACGCCCACGATGGGCGGCGTGCTGATCTTGTTCGCGGTGACGATCTCGACTCTGCTCTGGGCCGATCTTCGCAACGGCTATGTGTGGGCCGTGCTCGGCGTCACGCTGGGCTTCGGCCTCATCGGCTTCTACGATGATTTCCAGAAGCTGACCAGGCGCGGGCGTGGAATCTCCGCACGGTTCAAGTTCAGCCTCCAGATGGTGCTCGCGATCACCGCGACGGTATGGATCGCGTGGATCATGCCCGAGCGCGACGCCCTCTCGACATCGCTCGCGGTGCCGTTCCTCAAGAGCCTGCTCATCGATCTCGGCTGGTTTTTCTTCGTATTCGCGGCACTGGTGATCGTCGGCGCCTCCAACGCCGTCAATCTGACGGATGGGCTCGACGGCCTCGCGATCGTCCCCGTCGCCATCGCCGCGGCATGCTTCGCCGCCTTCGCCTATGTCGTCGGCAACACGATCTTCTCGAACTACCTGCTCGTCCACTACGTCCCGGGCACCGGCGAACTGACCGTCTTCTGCGCCGCGATCGTCGGCGCCGCGCTCGGCTTCCTGTGGTTCAACGCGCCGCCGGCCATGGTGTTCATGGGCGATACCGGCTCGCTGTCGATGGGCGGCGCGCTCGGCGCGGTGGCGGTCGTGACCAAGCACGAGATCGTGCTGGCGATCGTCGGCGGTCTGTTCGTGCTCGAGACCGTGTCGGTGATCGTGCAGGTCGCGTCGTTCAAGCTCACGGGCAAGCGCGTCTTCATGATGGCGCCGCTCCACCATCACTTCGAGAAGAAGGGGTGGAAGGAGCCGACGATCGTGATCCGGTTCTGGATCATCGCGATGATCCTGGCGCTCGCCGGTCTCTCGACCCTGAAGCTGAGATGACGATGGCGCTGATCGACATCCCCGCGTTTCGCAACCGGATCATCGCCGTGCTCGGCCTCGGCAAGTCCGGCCTGGTCGCCGCCGAAGCGCTGCTGGCTTCCGGCGCGCAGGTGCGCGCCTGGGACGACAACGAGGCGACGCGCAATGCGGCCGCGTCGCGCGGCATTCCGATCGTCGATCTCGCCGCCGCCGAGTGGCGCGATGTGGCGGCACTGGTCATCAGCCCAGGCATCCCGCACACCCATCCGGCGCCGCATCCGGTCGCGGCCCTCGCGCGGCGCCATCGGATCGAACTCGTCAGCGACATCGAACTGCTCGCCCGTGCGCAGCGGCAGCCACGCTTGATCGGCATCACCGGCACCAACGGCAAGTCGACGACGACCGCGATCGTCGGTCATGTGCTGCGCAGCGCGGGCCGTGCCGTGCAGGTCGGCGGCAATATCGGCGTGCCCGCGCTCAGCCTGG
>JANNTF010000788.1:0-2411 GCA_031403455.1 Alphaproteobacteria bacterium
GGCAATGTCGGCGCCGCGGTGACCAAGTTTCTTGCGCCGATGATCATGGTCGCCTTCGGATGGAAGGCCGTCGCCCAGATCTGGGCCGTCGGACTCCTCGTCATGGCGGTGGTGTTCTATCTGACTACGAAGGACGACCCGCAGCTTGAGGAGCGGCGTCGCTCCGGCGCGCGCGCGGCGTCCTTCAAGGAGCAGCTCGAGCCACTCAAGAATCTTCAGGTGTGGCGCTTCTCGCTCTATTACTTCTTCGTATTCGGCGCCTTCGTCGCGCTCGCCCTCTGGCTGCCGCGCTACTACGTCGGCGTCTATGGCCTCGACATCGTGACGGCGGGCTTGCTCGGCGCAGCCTACTCGCTGCCCGGATCGCTGTTCCGAATCCTCGGCGGCACGCTCTCCGACAAATACGGCGCGCGGCGCGTCATGTACTGGACTTTCATCGGCTCGATCGTCTGCACGTTCCTGCTCGCCTATCCAGCGACGACCTACGTTGTCGAAGGAATTCGCGGGAAGATCGAGTTCCACGTCGCGCTCGGTTTCGTGCCGTTCACCGCCCTGACCTTCGTACTCGGCTTCTTCATGTCGTTGGGCAAGGCGGCGGTCTTCAAACACATTCCCGCGTATTACCCCGATCGCGTCGGATCGGTCGGCGGGATCGTCGGTCTGATCGGCGGACTCGGCGGGTTCGTGCTGCCGATCGCATTCGGCATGATGAACGACATCGTTGGCGTCTGGACGAGCTGCTTCATGCTGCTGTTCGTCATCGTCAGCATCTCGTTGGGGTGGATGCATTTCACGGTGATGCGGCTGGAACGCAAACCGTTCGATTTGCCCGAGCTGGAGAGTCCGAACATCCTCCTCGATTGGCACCCGGACGATCGGGCGTTCTGGGCGTCAAAGGGGCGTGCGATCGCCGCGCGCAATCTCTGGATCTCGATCCCCGCGCTGTTGCTCGCCTTCGCCGTGTGGATGGTCTGGAGCGTGGTCGTCGTCAACCTGCCGGCAATCGGCTTCCGCTACACGACCGATCAGCTGTTCTGGCTGGCGGCCCTGCCCGGGTTGTCCGGGGCCACGATGCGCATCTTCTACTCCTTCACCGTACCGATCTTCGGCGGCCGCACCTGGACGACGTTCTCGACCGCGTCCCTGCTCATCCCCGCGGTCGGCATCGGCATGGCGGTTCAGAATCCCGATACGTCCTTCATCGTGATGCTGATGCTCGCGCTGCTGTGCGGCTTCGGCGGCGCCAATTTCGCCTCGTCGATGTCGAATATCAGCTTCTTCTATCCGCAGACGGAGAAGGGCAAGGCGCTCGGCCTCAATGCTGGTCTCGGAAATCTGGGAGTCAGCGTAGTCCAGTTCGTGGTGCCGATCGTCATCACCGCTGGCGTGTTCGGCGCATTCGGCGGTAGCCCGCAGAACGTGACCAAGGCTGGGCAAACCACACAGATGTGGCTGCAGAATGCCGGCTTCATCTGGGTGCCCTTCATCGTCGCATCGACGCTCGCCGCCTGGTTTGGCATGAACGACATCGCCAGCGCGCGCGCGTCGTTCGGCGAGCAGACGGTGATCTTCAAGCGCAAGCATAATTGGGTGATGTGCTGGCTCTATATCGGCACATTCGGTTCGTTCATCGGCTATTCGGCGGGGTTCCCGTTGCTGATGAAGACGCAGTTCGTGGACGTCAATCCGCTGCACTACGCATTCCTGGGACCGCTGATCGGCTCGATGAGCCGCTCGTTCAGTGGCGGGCTCTGTGATCGTCTCGGCGGTGCGAGGATCACGCAATGGGTGTTCATGGCGATGATCGTCGGCGTGCTCGGCGCGCAGTTCTTCGTCATGACGGGACAGTTCTGGGGCTTCTTCCTGATGTTCATGCTGCTCTTCGCCGCGGCAGGCGTGGGCAACGCGTCGACCTTCCAGATGATCCCGACGATCTTTCGCCTGCAGCATCGAGGCTGGGCGACCGACGGAGGCGCGGAGACCCAGAAGAGGGCGATGCAGCAGGCGACCAAGGAGTCGGCCGCGGTGCTCGGCTTCTCCTCGGCGATCGGCGCTTATGGCGCGTTCTTCATCCCGAAGACTTTCGGCACGTCGCTCTCGCTGACGGGCAGCCCGGCCGCGGCGCTGTACGTGTTCCTCGCCTTCTACATCAGCTGCCTGATTTTGAACTGGTGGTACTACACGCGCGCCGGCGCCGAGATCCAATTCGATGCACCGGTCGGAGCGCCGCTACCCGCCGTCTCGCAGGTCGCGCAGTGACCTTCCCCCGGAGCGCCAGATCATGAGTCATTTCCTCGATCGCCTGATGTTCTTCCGCAAGAATGTGGAGAGCTTCGCGGGTGGGCACGGCGTCGTGACCAACGAGGACCGTGGCTGGGAGGAAGCCTATCGCTCGCGCTGGGCGCATGATC
>JANNTF010000789.1:0-14152 GCA_031403455.1 Alphaproteobacteria bacterium
GGCGACACGGCACAGTTCGTCAACGGCAGCTTCACCACGGTCACGTACAACGCGACCGGACCGGATTCGGGCACGGTGGTCTTCACCAACGGGGGAACCCGGACTGTCGCGTACGCCGGATTGGAACCGATCCGCGACGAAACGCCGGAAGCCTATGAGGTGCTGCGGCGCAGCGTGGATGTCCCCTTCGCCATCGGCGAGGAATTCGCATCCAAATGGCAGGCCCTGCCGTTCATCGAGCGCGGCCTGACGCAGTATATGCGGCTCGATGTCTGCAACATCGGCGGCTTCACCGAAGCGCTCAAGGTCGCCGGCTGGTGCGAGGCGCACTACGTGGATCTGATGCCGCACAACCCGCTCGGACCGGTATGCACCGCGGCCTCGATCCACCTTGGCGCGGTCGTGCCGAACTTCACCTGGCTGGAATACAATCGCTCGACCTTCCGTCCGGCGCCGCCGATCGAGGCGGATCTGTTTCCGACAGCGCCGAGCCTCGTCGGCACCTCCTTCATGGTGCCCGACAAGCCGGGCCTTGGCATAGAGGTGAACGAGGCGCTGCTGCGCAGCGAGCCCTTTCGGCACTGGAACCCGCCGATGCTGCAACGGCGCGATGGCTCGCACACCAACTGGTAGCGTGGCGCCTTGTAAGGCCGTGGGTCCGTCTGCGCGCCTGAGGCGGCTCGCCCTACGCTGCGTTGGCGAGGGTTGCTCGGGTGGGCCGAGCCGATCTTCTTCGCAGGAGTGCGCTTCGCCGTCGCTGGCAAGGCGAGCGCCGCGCTCGGCGGATTGGCGCTGAGCGCCGGCAAGATCGATCTCTCCGATACCCGCACCGTGCTCGAGGATCTGCGCGTCGACTGCGCGCTGGATCTGCCGGGGCGCGAGCGCGTGCTTGCGATCGAAGGGCGGCTCGATGCGCGTGTCGGCCGGGCCGGTGTTCGCTGCCGCAGCTCGGGCACGCTCAGCATGCTCGGCCAGACCGTGGCGAAGGCCGCGATTGCGATACACGTCGATCCGCGCGCGACGTCGATCGCGATTGCTGCGGAGATCGACGATCGCCGTGCCGCTCGCGCCGGCGAACCTCACCGGCACGCCGTTTGCCGAGCTGTTCTTGAATCTCGAGCTCGAGGGCACGTTTCGCATCGAGGCGGAGACGGGCGCGGTGTCGTTCCGCCTGCGCGGCGGCTGGCTGCTCGGCATCCGCACCGAGCGTGGCTCGTCGAGCCAGAACCGCGAGCAGTTCTACGCGATCGCGGCGCAGCGGCTGAGCATGTCCGCGCATGCCGAGTCGGCACCGCTGATCGCCATCGGTGGATTTCGCCTGCTGCCCGAGCTGGGCGCTTCGATCCCCATTCCCTCGATCACGCTCGACAGCACCCGCTACCTGAGCTGGGCGTGCGCAACATCAGCCCGGCCAATGCGGCGCCGATCTACGAAGCCTATATCGCGGCCACTCGGCGATCGTAATCCGTCGCGAGCGCATCGAGTGCCGCGACGGCGTCGCCTGCGAAGGACGGTCCATGCATGAGCGCAAGCCTGCGCGGCGCCAGGCCGGCGAGTCGGCGGAGCGTCGTGCCGAGGGCGGGATGGAGGGCGGTGTAGCGGAACATGTTCTCCGCCTCGATCGCGGGGCCGACGATGTCGCGCTCCGTCAGGGCGGCATCGTCGCCCGTCTGCGTGAACAGGTCACCGCACAGGAGCGTGCGGGTGGACTCCTCGAACATCAGGCCCGAATCCCAGCCGTGCGGCGTGTGCGGCGTGGCGAGATAGCGTAGCCGCTTGCCGCCACCGAGAGCGATGACCTCGCCGTCGCCGAGCGGGCGCGGCGCACGATCGGCGAAGTCGGCGATCGACACGTCGCAGCCGAGCGCGCCGTGGATCGCCTCGGCCTGCGGCGCCCAGGCGAGCCATTCGTTCAGACCGCCGCATTCGTCCGATTCGAAATGCCCGAAGCCGATCCAGCGCAGGCGCTCGGGTGCCACGAGACGTGCGAGCGCGCCGCGGATCGCCGGGAACATCCGGCGATGACCGGCATGGAACAGCAGCGACTCGTCGCCGCGCACGAGGAACTGGTTGAAGGTGAAGCCGCGCGGTGGTGCTATGTCGGGGACGAAGGTCGACAATCGGAAGATGCCGTCGGCGATCTCGGTGATCCGGGTCTCCATGGGACGATCTCGCTCAGGAAGTTTCTGCCCGCGCCGATCTCACACGGAATCTCGATCCGGCGCCATCACCGGAATTCGCAGGAATTTTCCGCAAAGCCTCCCCGGCACGGAGAACCTGATCAGGGGCCGTCCATCCGATCTGGTTCTCTCACCCCGCGAAGCGCGGCTCCTCGAGGCCGCGCGCGCCGACGTCCTCGAGGACGAAGAGGCCGCCGGACAGCGCTTCTCCCTCGACGCGGATCGAGGTGAGATAGATCCGGTCGAGCGCCGGGCCGCCGAACATCGGCCGCGTCGGCCGCGAGATCGGCAGGTCGATGCTGCGGTCGAGTCGACCCTCCGGCGTGAAGCGGTAGAGCTGCCCGCCCGTCACGCCGGCGAGCCAATAGCCGCCCTCGGCGTCGATCGTGGCGCCGTCCGGCAAACCCGCGAGCGCGGAGATGTCGGCGAACAGGCGCGGCGGCCCGATCATCCCGCCGGCGGCATCGTAGTCATGCGCCATCACCTTTTTCGTCGGCGTGTCGGCGAAGTAGAAAACCTTGCCGTCGGGACTGAAGGCGGTGCCATTGCCGATCAGCACGCCGTCGGCAATGCGCTCGGCGCGCAGATCGCGCGTCAGCCGCCAGCACGCGCCCTCGGGGCGTCGCGGATCGCCGAGATTCATGCTGGAGGCGAACAGATTGCCGGCGCGATCGCAGCCGCCATCGTTCATGCGGTTCTCCGTGCGATCGGCCTCGACATCGAGAAGATGCCGCGGCGGATCGCCGCCCGGAGTCCAAGACCAGAAGCCGTGCTCGGCCGCGAGGATCATCCCGCCGCCGGCGCGCAGCGCGAAGCAGCCGACGCGGATGGCGAGTTGGAACAATTCGTCGCGGCCGGTGCGTGGATCGAAGCGGTGCATGCGCCGGCCGTTGATGTCGGTCCACCAGAGGACCGCGTCGACGGGATCCCAGACCGGCCCTTCGCCGACCTGGGCCCGCGCATCGACGAGGCAGGTGATCCGCGGGGCTACCATCGCCGGCCCGCGACACGCTTCGCGAGCGCCGGCAGACCGGCGTCGCGCAGCCAGGCGCCGATGGCCATCAGACGCTGGTGGAACGGCACCTGAATGGGTTCGCCATCGGCGGGCTCGAAGCCGAGATCGCGGCGGATGCTTTCCATCTCCCAGCGCATTCCCGGATTGCGCGAGACGAGATTGTAGACGCCGAAGCCGATGCTCGTGTTCTCGATCGCGGCCTCGAAGGCGCGGCAGAGATCGCGATCGCTAACCCACATGTGCTGACCCCATTTGCCGAACGGGATCCAGGGACCGAATTTGTTGTCATGGTTGCGCTGGCAGACGCCGATGCGAAACGCGATGAACGACATTCCGTAGCGCTCCGCGAACATCTTGCCGACGCGCTCGCCCACGAGCTTGCTCGCGCCATAGGGATTGACGGGCTTCGGCTCCATCGTCGTGGTCAGCGCCGCGTCGGAGAAGCGATGGCCGGCGACGACGTAGTTCGAGCTCGCGAACACGAATCGTCGCACGCCGCGCTGCTGGGCCGCCGCCAGCACGTTGAACAGGAGATCGAAGTTGAGCCGCTGGACGCTGCCCCAGCTCGCCCAGGGGCTCGGATCGGCGGCGACATGGAGGACGGTGTCGACGCCGGCGAAGCGCTCGGCCCAACTTTCGTCCCAGACCGAGAGATCGGCGGTCTGCACGTCCGGATCGTTCTGCGGATTGAGGCAGAGCAGCCGCAGCTCGTAGCGGCCCGTGGCGCCGAGATGCGCGCGCAGCTTCTTGCCGATATTGCCGGTCGCACCGGTGATGAGGATTGCCTTGGTCACTGCAACAACTCGCTTTCCCGCTCGTCCGCGGCGAGGCCGAGCCGGCCGCTGAGACGCGTCATGTCGAAGGTGGCTCCGTCCTGTGCGTGGAGGATGCAGCGGACCACCCGGCCGCGATCCGCCTCATGAAGCAGTGGCTCCGCTGCGCCGCAGGCCGCGGTGGCGTGCGGGCAACGGCCGCGAAAGGCGCAGCCGCTGCCGCGGGCGCGCTCGTCCTCCTTGAGGATCGGTTCGTCGCGGCCCCAGCGGATCGCGAGATCCGGCCACGGGATCGAGCCCACGAGCAGCCGCGTATAGGGATGCTGCGGCGCCTCGATGACCGCCTGCGCAGTGCCGGCCTCGACCAGCCGACCGCGATAGAGGATCAGCACGATGTCGGCGATGTGATACGCGGTCGTGAGGTCGTGGGTGATGTAGATGATCGGCACGCCCTGCTCGCGGTTCAGCGTCCGCAGACTGCCCAGCACCAGCGCGCGCAGCGACGCATCGATCATCGAGACGGGCTCGTCCGCCACCAGCAGGCGCGGCTTCAGCATCATCGCCCGCGCCACCATGAGCCGCTGCCGCTGGCCGCCCGAGAGCTGATGGGGAAAGCGGCCGAGCGTGTCCTCGGGATGCAGGCCGACTCGCTCGCAGGCGTCGGCGAGTTGCGCACGCGCCTCGCGCGTCGAGCGCGCGAGGCCGAAGAGCTTGAGCGGCTCGGTCAAAGCGTGGTCGACGCGGTAGAACGGGTTGTAGACGGCGAACGGGTCCTGGAACACGGCCTGGACCTCGCGGCGATAGGCGCGCCGCGCCGCCGATCCGAGTTTCGTCAGGGGCACGCCGCCATAGCGGATCTCGCCTTCGCTCGGCTCGACGAAGCCCAGCAGCAGAGAGGCGAGAGTCGTCTTGCCGCTGCCGCTCTCGCCCGCGACGGCGATGATCGGTGCGCGGCCGGCGTCGAGCCTGAGGCTCAGCCGATCGAGCGCCACCGTCGCGCCATAGCGCTTGGCGACGCCGTCGAGTTCGATCAGCGGCGCCGTCACGCCGCGCGCTCGGGTCGCGCATCGGCGAGGAGAAGGCAAGCCGCGCGATGATCGCCGAGCGCGCGGTCGAGCGCAGGACGCTCGCGACGGCAACGATCGACGGCCTGCGTGCAACGCGGATGGAAGGCGCAGCCCTCGGGCAGCCGCCGCAGCGATGGCGTGACACCGGCGATCCCGTGCAACTCGCCGCGCTGCGCCAGGCGCGGCACGCTCGCGACCAGTGCCTGAGAATAGGGATGGCGCGGTGACTCCAGGACTTCGCGGATCGTGCCGATCTCGACGATGCGCCCGGCATACATGACCGCCAGCCGGTCGACGAACTGCGCCATCAGGCCCATGTCGTGGCCGATTAGGATGAGGGCCGCGCCCGTCGCCTGCTGCTGCCGACCCAGCGTCTCCATCACCTGGCGTTGCGTGACGACGTCCAGCGCGCTGGTGGGCTCATCGGCGATGATGAGTGCCGGACCGAGCAGCATGCCGATGGCGCTGCAAACCCGCTGCTTCATGCCGCCGGACAGCTCGTGCGGGTAGAGCGCCGCCACCTGCGCGTCGAGCTCGACGCCGGCGAGCGCCGCGCGAATGCGCGCACGGACATCGCCCTCCGGCAGGCGCAGATCGTGGTCGACGAGCGCGTTGCGGAACTGCCGCTCGATCGTGAGCACCGGATTGAGCGAGTTCATCGCCCCTTGCGGCACGTAGCTCACGGTCTGCAGCCGGTGGCGGCGCATCTCGGCCGGAGCGAGGCGCAAGAGATCGATCTCGCCGACACTCGCCGTGCCGGCGGTCACGCGGCCTGGTGCACGCAGCATCTGGATCAGCGCGAGCGCCATGGTGGTCTTGCCCGAGCCCGACTCGCCGACGATGCCGAGCCGCTCGCCTGGGCCGACATCGAAGCTCGCGCTGTCGACCGCATGAACATCGCCCTCGTCGGTCCGGTAGACGACCGTGAGATCGCGCACGCGCAAGCCCCTTGCCGTCATGGCGCGGCGCGGCGCAGGCGCGGATTGGCGAGTTCGTCCAGCCCTGATGTGACGAGATAGAGGCCGACGAACAGGATCACGAGCACGGTGATGGGGGCGAGGATCCACCACCAGAGTCCGAGCATGAACGCCGAATCGCGCATCAGCCAAAAGATCGTCATGCCGAGCGTGGGTTCGGCCGGGGTGCCGAGACCGAGCGCCTCGAGCCCGATCGAGGCGAGCACGGCCTGGGCGACCGCCATGACCAGGCTCGCACCCAGGTAGGGCAACAGGTTCGGGATCATCTCGCGGAAGATGATGCGGGAAGCGCTGGCGCCGTTGAGGCGGGCGACCATGACGTAGGGCGCCTCGCGCATCACCAGCACCTGGGAGCGGATCTTGCGCGCGGGTTCGCGCCAGGCGAGGAGGGCGATCGTGATCGCCATCAGCGTCGTCGTCATGGTGCTCTGGATCACCGAGGCGACGACGACGAGGACGAGCAGCGCCGGCACGGTGATGAGCACGTCGACGATGACGCGCAGCACCGCGTCGATCCAACCGCCGTGATAGGCGGCGACGAAGGCCACGATCGTCCCGATCAGCACGCCCAGAGCACCGGCGACGAGCCCGATCTTGAGCGTGAGGAGCGTTCCGTAGACCATGACCGCCAAGAGATCGCGGCCCTTGGCATCGGTGCCGAAGGGGAAGCGGGACGAGGGCGCGCGCGAGGGCGGGCCCGAGAGCGGGAAGGCCTGATCCCAGCCGACCCAGATCTGGCCGACGAGCGTGAAGGCGAGCAGCAGGCCCAGCATCGCGAGGCCGATCGGCAGGCTCGGATTGCGCGCGAGATAACGGCCCAGCTCGCCTAGCCGTGGCCTGCGCCGCGGCGCGGGCGGGGCCACTTGATGCGGCGCGTCGATCGAGCGGACGGCCATCAGTGGTTGACCGCGACCCGGCGAATGCGCGGGTCGAGCAGCGGATACACGAGATCCATGATCAGCATGGCGATCGCGATCGTGCAGATGAGGATGAACACGATCCCGTAGATCACGAAGTAGTCGAGATGCTGGATGGCGCGGTAGAGCTGCTGGCCCACGCCGGGATAGCCGAACACCAGCTCGACGAGGATCGAGCCCGAGATGACGTGGCCGAGCGAGAGGGCCAGAAGCGTGATCTGCGGCAGGATGGCGTTGCGCAAGCCATACTGGAGGAAGCGGCGGCGGTCGCTGAGGCCGACGGCCTCGGCGAAGGTCATGTAGTCCTCGCCCTGCACCGTCACCATCATGCCGCGCATCGACAGCGCCCAGACACCGACGGTGGCGAGCACGATCGAGAGAGCCGGAAGGATCGAGTGGTGGAAGATCTCCGCCGCAAGCGCCCAGCTCATCGTCGACGCGCTCCGGATGCCGACACCACCGCCGAGCGGGAACCAGCCGAGCTGATAGGAGAAGACGTAAATCAGCACCAGGCCGATCAGGTAGAACGGCACCGCGGAGAAGATCATCAAGAAGGGCACGAGGTAGCGGAACAGTCGGGGCGCGCCCTGCCACACGGTGAGGGCGCCGAGGATCGTGCCGACCAGGAAGCCCAGGAGCGTCGTCGTCGTCAGAAGTCCGATGGTCCAAGGCAGCGCCGAGCCGATCATGTCGATCGTGCGGCTCGGATAGTAGGCGATCGAGTAGCCGAGATCGAAGCTGGCAGTGTCGGAGAGGAAGCTCAGATATTGCTGCCAGAGCGGGCGGTCGAGGCCGAACTTGGCATTGTAGGCCTCGACCAGGACCCGCATGTCGGTCGCGGCGGCGCCCTGCTCGGTGGCCGCGAGCAGCTTGTCGCGGACCGGATTGCCCGGCGCCAGCCGCGGCACGAAGAAGATCAGCGTGCTTGCCGCCCAGACCACGAGCAGCAGCATGCCGACCCGGCGAAGGATGATCGCGATGGCCATGCTGCGATCGATCCGGTGCCGGGCCGCTTGCGACTACGTCTTCTTCTTCACGCCGTGCAGCACGAGATAGCCGGTGTCGTGCCAGAAGGTCGGCGTGATGTATGGGTCCTCCACCGTGGGATGACCGGTCCAATAGGTCGTGTTGAACGGGATGCGATGGTAGAACTGGCAGATCGGTGCCGCGACCTGGTTCTCGAGCCAGAGCGTGAGGGCCTTCACGACCAGCGGCTGAACTGCCGGGTCCTTCGGCGGCAGGGACTGGAGCTGGTCGACCATCGCGCTGAACGCGTCATTGCGCCAGCGCGCGGGCCACAAGGGGGATTCGCCGACCGGGCGGTGCCACACTTTGTGATAGAGCCGGAGCGTCTGATACGGGTCGTTGACGCTGGCGCCATGGCCCCAAGTCCACCACGCGGCCTTGCCTTGATAGACCGCGTCGCGGAATCCCGGACGGCTGTTGGCGGCGGCCTCGAAGCCGGCACGGCGAAGCTGCTCGGCGAGGATCGGCGCGATCGCGTTCAACGAGCCCGGATGGAAGAAGTCGCCGCCCATCCGCTTGCCCTTGAGCGTCCAGAAGCCCTGACCATCCTTGACCGCGCCCGCCTCCTTCATGAGCGCTTCGGCGGCTTTCGGATCGTAGTCGGTGATCCGCAGCTTCTTGATCGTGTCGGCCATCAGCGCGTAGTACGGCTTCAGCGCCGGATAGGCCGGGTAGGGAAGGCCGCTGATCTCGGCGGCCCCCTCATAGGCGTAGTCGACCAATTGCGCGCGATCGAGATAGAGGCTCACCGCGCGCCGGATCCGCAGGTCCTGCCATTGCGGGTCGTCGTGATTGAAGAACACTGAGGTCGGCCACCAGTCGATATTGCCGAAGGGCGGCTGCTTGCCCGAGAAGGTGGTGATGTTGGGGAAGCGAGCGAGCAGGCTCTTCATCATCGGCACCTGCGCCTCGAGGATCGTGTCGACCTCACCTTTGGCGATCAGCTGGGCGGCCTGGTCATGCGTCGTGAACGGCACGAAGATCACCCGCTTCATCTGCGGCGGCGGGCGGAAGCCGATCTTGATGCCCCACCAATCGTCGCGCCGGTCGAGGATGATGCGCTCGGGCGTCATCTCGACGATGCGGAAGGCGCCGGTGCCCACCGGCCAGGTGGGCTTGCTCGGGTCGAGTGCCGTGAAGGTGTCGAGCTTGTTGGGGTCGACATTGCGCCAGACATGCTCGGGCACGATGTGCAGGCCCTGGTTGGAGAACCGCACCGTGAGCATGGTGAAGAACCAACGCGGATCGGGCTTGTTGAGCTCGACCCGAACGGTGTGGTCGTCGACCTTGACGAGCGCCTTGACGTCGCGCGCCACTGCCGGCGCCTCGAACATGTCGCCCTTGCCCTGGCCGTTCTTCTTCAGCATCTCGAGCGTATGGATGACGTCCTCGGCGTCGCACGCCTCGCCGTCGCTCCAGGCCACGCCCTTGCGCAGGTCGATCGTGACCGCGGTGAAATCATCGTTGTAGCGAAAGCCCGTGGCGAGCCACGGGATCATCTCGTCCTTGAGGACGTTGTAGTAGTAGAGCGCCTCGAGGACGTGGGTGATGCTCGAGCGCCGATCGAGGCTCGGGCGAAAGACGTTGAAGTCGTTGTATTGCGAAAACGTCGGCGAGCCG
This sequence comes from Alphaproteobacteria bacterium, assembly GCA_031403455.1. GTDB lineage: Bacteria > Pseudomonadota > Alphaproteobacteria > CACIAM-22H2 > CACIAM-22H2 > CAIOSQ01. Next base: position 9,576 of record JANNTF010000789.1, read on the forward strand.
CCCGAAGGCTGGCCCGTGATGATGAACGTGTCGGCACGCGCGACATCAGCCGCATTGGCCGGCTCCGCCCAAGGCAAGCCGCTCGTCGCCGACAGGCTCGCCAGCGCCGTGGACCTCACGACCCGCCGCCGCGTCCAACCACCCGGATTAGACTTCATGCGCTCCTCCCTGATCGATTGCTCGACTTGAAATTTTTTGTTCGTGATCGGATCCTAACAACGATTGCCAAGCGCAGCTAGAAAGTTCCCGTGACGACAAGTTCAGAATTGAACTAGGCAGCGTGCTCGCCGCGCATCATCTCCGCCGCGTGCTCGGCGATGGCGACGGTCGTGGCGAAGGTGTTGACGGCGACGATGCGGGGCATGACGGAGGCGTCGGCGACGCGCAAGGCTTCGACGCCGTGCACGCGGAGCTGCGCGTCGACGACGGCGTCGAGCGCGCAGGTGCCGACGGGGTGGCATTGCATGTCGGCGCGGGCGCGGATCCAGGCGGCGAGGGCGGCGTCGGTCCGAGCGGCGGGGCCGGGCTCGATCTCCTCGCCGCGCAGGACGTCGAAGGGCTTCGCGGCGAAGACCTCGCGCATGCGGCGGATTCCGGCGATGAGGCGCTGCATCTCGCGCGGCCGCGACAGGAAGTCGAAGCTGATGCGTGGGCGATCGCGCGGGTCGCTCGAGCGCAGCGCGACCGTGCCGCGGCTCTCGGGTGTGAGCAGCATGATGCGGCAGGAGAAGCCCTCGCGGTCGAGCGCGTCGCGGCTCGCGCGCGCGAACGGCCAGCGGATGCCGCTTATGCCGAGGCCCTCGACGAGATGGCAGAGCAGGTCGGGCCGCGTCTCGGCGGGATCGCTGCGGATGAACGCCGCGACCTCGCCAGGGAAGCGCGTCGCGGGGCCGGTGCCCAACGCCCAGGCCTGCGCCATCGCCGGCAGGATGCGCTCGGCGCGCAGCAGGTCGTGCAGCGTGACGGGTGCGGTGCAGGCATAGCGCGGCGCGATGTCGACATGGTTCTGGAGATTGGCGCCCACAGCTTGCAGGTCGAGAAGCGGCGCGATGCCGAGCTGGCGCAACGCGTCGGCTGGGCCGATGCCCGAGCGCATCAGCAGCACGGGCGATTGCAGCGCGCCGGCGGCGAGCACGATCTCGGTCGTCGCGTCGATGCGGCGGAGCGCACCGCGATGGCGCAACTCGACGCCGCGGGCGCGACCGTTCTCGATCACGACGCGCAGCATTTCGGCGTTCACGAGGGTCGTGAGATTGGCGCGGCCGCGTGCAGGTGCCAGATAGGCCTGCGGCGTGGAGTGCCGCCGGCCGTCATGGATGTTGAAGTCGAGCGCCGCCGCTTCGGGACATGCAGCAAGGAAGGCCTGGTCGAGCGGATGCGCGGCGGCGGTGCGGCGCGGCGCCAGCATCGCCTCGGTGCGCGCGAAGGCGCCCGCCATCGACGCCGCGTCCCAGCCCGCGATCCCCCAGGAGTCGAGATCGGAATCGTCGGGGCGCATATGGATCATGCCGTTGATCGAGGCCGAGCCGCCGAGGATCTTGCCGGTGGCGAGCGGCAGCGAGCGGCCGTCGAGCTGCGGCTCCGCCTCGGTCGCGTAGCGCCATAGTCCGCCGCGCGCGGTGCGCAGCCGGCCGATGCCGAGCGGGATGCGATAGAGCGGGCTCCAGGCGCGCCCGCCGGCCTCGACCAGCAGCACGCGGCGGGCGCGATCCTCGCTCAGCCGCGCCGCGATCACCGCCCCCGCTGCGCCGGCGCCGACGACGATGTAGTCGTAGTTGCGATTCATGGCGGCGGACTCACCTGGGCGTCCCCCCATCCCAACCTTCCCCCGCAAGGTGGGAAGGAGTCCGTTGGTGGCCGGCCGCAATGGAGACCTCAAGCACGATGGGCCCCTTCCCCCCTTGCGGGGGAAGGTTGGGATGGGAGGCGCTCAGGCTTTCCTCGAGTAGCCGTATTGGCGCGCTGCCGCCTCCGGCGTCACGAAGCCCGCGCGCAGATCCGCTTCGACCGCCTCGCGCCGACGTTGACGCGGATCGCCGTAGCCGCCGCCGCCGGCCTCGATCGTGTCGATGCGGTCGCCTGATGCGAGGATGTAGCGACCCTTGGGATGCACGGCCTTGCCGTTGATGGCGATGGTGCGCATGCCGCCGGGCTGACCGCCGAGCACGCCTGAAGGCGCGAACTCGGTGCGCCCGGCGAGGCAGGAGACGGTCATCGGATGACCGCTGTCGTTGATCAGCGCGATGCGCTGGCCGAGCCCGCCGCGAAACTCGCCGGGCCCGCCGCTATCCGGCAGCAACGCCTTCGATTCCACGAACATGCCGGTGAGGTTCTCCCACACTTCCACCGGCGTGCCGGTCATGTTCGACGGCGCCGGGGTCGTCGCCTGGCCGTCGATGCCCTTGAGCGCGCCGAACCCGCCCGCGGCGAAGAAGATGCTGGAGACGCCGACGCCTTCGCGCGTGCGGCCCTGCACATTGATCAGATTGAGCATGCCGGAATCTCCCTGCACGCGATCGGGCAGCGCGGGCGCGAGTGCGCCGTAGACGAGAGGATTGACGAAATGGCCGATGATATGGCGGCCACCAGTCGGCGAGGGCGACACGGGATTGAGGATCGAGCCGAGCGGCGCCGTGGCGTGGATGGGCCGCACCGAGCCTTCATTGTTCGGGATCTTCGGTGTGGTCAGGCATTTGATCGCGTGGCAGGTCATCGCGCGCGTGTAGCAGAGCGGCACGTTGATCGCGGCCGGCACCGCGTCGCTCGAACCCGCGAAATCGGCATGGGCCTCGCCATCCGCGATCCGGATGCTACAGGCCAGGCGCAGGGGTTCGGCGTGACCTTCGATGTCGATCGCATGCGCATAGATCCCGGCGGGGATGCGCCGCAGCTCGTCGCGGATCGCGCGCTCCGAATAGGAAAGTATCGCATCGGCCAGCTTCTCGAGATCGTCGATCCGGTATTCGTCCATGAACTCGACCAGCATGCGCGCGCCGACGGTGGTGCAGGTCACATTGGCCATCAGATCGCCGATCGTCTGCTCCGCGACGCGCACATTGGTGCGGATGATCTCGATCAGCGTCTCGTCGATCACGCCGCCGCGGGCCAGCTTGACGATCGGCAGCCGCAGCCCTTCCTCGTAGACTTCGCGCGCCGTCGCCGAGAAGCCGGCGCCGCCGATGTCGGGCAGATGCGTGATGCTCAGCGTGTAGCCGACCAGCGCGCCGCGCCGGAACACCGGCTGCATCACGTTGATGTCGAAGAGATGGCCGGTCCCCATCCACGGATCATTGGTGGCGATCACGTCGCCCGGCGCGAGCGTCTCCGGCGGAAAGCGCCGGAGCATGTAGGCGAGCGTCGCCGGCGCGGTGCCGGTGAAGGACGGCACGCTGTACGCGCCTTGCGCGATCGCGCGGCCCTTGGCGTCGAAGACGACGCAGGAGAGGTCGTAGCTCTCGCGCACATTGGTCGAGAAGGACGTGCGCACCAGCGCGTTGATGATCTCGTCGGCGATGGCGATCAGGCGGTCCCATTGGATGCCCAGCGCGATCGGATCGTAGCCGCTCATGAGGTGACCGCCATGTCGAGGATGAGATTGAGGAAGCCGTCGACGCGCATCACGTCGCCTGGGCAGATCACGGTGGTCGATTCACGTTCTTCGACCAGCGCGGGGCCGGTGATCTCGTCGCCGGGCTGGAGCGCGTAGCGATCATAGACGGGGCAATCGACGAAGCCGGCGCGCTCCGGGAAATAGGCGGGACGTCGTCCCTTGAGCGAAGACGCGGCGGGTGGACCGACCTTCAAGCGATAGGCGCGCTGCGCGCCCGGCTCGGGACCGGTCGCGTCGACTTTCCAGTTCACGATCTCGATCGGCTTGTCCGGAAACGCCATGCCGAAGACCTTGGCGTAGTCGGCGGCGAAGGCGCCCGGCAGTGTCTCGAGAATCGTCGCATCGATCGGTCCGGTGATCGGCACTTCGATCTCATAGCCCTGACCCTCGTAGCGCATGTCCAGATGATACCGCCGGGTCACGTCGTGCGCGGCGACGCCCGCATCGGCCAGGAAGCGCCCGGCCTCGGCGCCGATCGCCTCGAGCTCGGCGACGATCTGCCCCGCGTCGAGCCGTGCGAGCGACACGCGGCGTGAGCGCACGAGTTCGAATCCGATCGGACTGGTGAGCAAGCCGAAGGCGGACATCACGCCGGCGCCTGTCGGGCAGATCACCCGCGGGATCTTCAGCTTGCGTGCGACGCGCGCGGCATGCAGCGGCCCGGACCCGCCGAATGCGATCATACTGCAGCGCCGATAGTCGACGCCGCGCTCCGAGGCGTGGACCCGGAAAGCGCGCGCCACGTCCTCGTTGATCACCTCGTGAATGCCCCAGGCGGCGTGATCGACGCCGACGCGCAGCGAGGCGCCGACCCCGGTCTCGATCGCATGCAGCGCGGCCGCACGATCGAGTCCCATGCGGCCGCCAAGGAATGATCCGGAATCGAGATAACCCAAGGCGAGATTGGCGTCGGTGAGCGTTGCGCGCGCGCCGCCGCGGCCATAGCAAGCCGGGCCTGGATCGGAGC
>JANNTF010000790.1:0-4022 GCA_031403455.1 Alphaproteobacteria bacterium
TGTCGTCTCGATCAACTGCCCGCATACGCCCGCCACCTATCACCTCATCTCGGCGCGACGTCTCAAGCTCGTCCGCCCGCACGGCTTCATCGTCAATACGGCACGCGGCGAAGTCATCGACGAGGCCGCGTTGCTGCAGGCGCTCGAACGCCGACAGATCGCCGGCGCCGCGCTCGATGTCTATGAGCGCGAACCCGAGATCGACCCGCGGCTGCTGAAGCTCCAGAACGTCGTCTGCCTGCCCCATATGGGCTCGGCGACGCTCGAGGGCCGGATCGCGATGGGCGAGCGCGTGCTGATCAACATCAAGACCTTCGTCGATGGGCATTCACCTCCCGATCGCGTCGTCGCAACGATGTTCTGAGGCGCGGCGCGGGCCAAGCGTTTACCCGCTGGTAAGATCTGCGGGTTCACCCTGGAGTTGCTGGCGTCGAGCCCCCGGATCGGCGCCTGACTTGGTCGCGTCATTCCCCTTCTAAGGCCTGCAATCGATGCAACGAATCGGATGGATGTGGTTCTGTCGCCTGCGCATGACGATCGCGGCGCGACGCGGCAGCTCGGCGATCGAATACGCTCTCCTGGCCGGCTTGATCGCGACCATCATCGTCACGGCGGTGACGTCGCTCGGCACCAATCTGTCGGGAAATTTCTACGGCCGGATCGCCGCGGCGCTGACCTGAGCCTCGCCACCACAGCTCCGGCAATCCGGGTCCTTCGCGACCTTGATCCGGGTGAAGCGCGCGCCCAGCGCGTCGTAGAGAATCAAAACGCCTGACAGCGACTCGCCGAGCTCGAGGATCTCCTTGATCGTCTCGACGGCCTGGAGCGTGCCCATCACGCCAGCCACGGCGCCGAGGATGCCGGCCTCCTCGCAGCGCGGAATCAGCCCGGCCGGCGGCGGCTCGGGATGCAAGCAGCGATAGCAGGGCCCGCCGGTCCATGGCTTGAACGTCGAGAGCTGACCTTCGAAGCGCAGCAGCGACGCGGCGACCAGCGGCTTGCGCAGCGCCAGACAGACATCGTTGAGCACGTAGCGCGTGGCGAAATTGTCGCTGCCATCGACCACGAGATCATAGGCCTCGATCAGCCCGGCCGCATTCGTGGCATCCAGGCGGAAATTATGCGGGATCACCCGAATCTGCGGATTGATCGCGGCAAGCCCCTCGATCGCGCTTTTGGTCTTGGCCTCGCCGATACGGTCGCTGGCATGCACGATCTGGCGCTGCAGATTGGACGTCTCGACCACATCGTCGTCCACCACGCCGAGCGTGCCGATGCCGGCGGCGGCGAGATACATCAGCACAGGGCTTCCCAGCCCGCCGGCGCCGATCACGAGGACGCGGGTGGCAAGCAGCTTGGCCTGCCCCTCCTCGCCGATCTCGTCGAGGATGAGGTGGCGTGCGTAGCGCAGCTCCTGACTCTCCGTGAGCGCGACCATTCTCTCAGCCTCCCGTCGATCCGAAGCCGCCAGCACCGCGCCCCGACATCGGCAGCGCATCGACCTCATCCCAGGCCAGCCGCGTCACCTGCGCCAGCACGAGCTGGGCGATGCGCATCCCACGCGTGATCGTGAACGGCGCGGCGCCATGGTTGATCAGGATCACGCCCACCTCGCCGCGATAGTCGCTGTCGATCGTCCCCGGCGCGTTGAGGCAGGTGACGCCGAATTTAAGCGCCAGGCCGGAGCGCGGTCGAATCTGCGCTTCCATGCCTGCGGGCAGTGCGAATGCCACACCCGTGGGAACGAGCAGGCGTCCCCCAGGCGGCAGCACGATGGTGTCGTTCACCGCCGCGAGGAGGTCCAAGCCAGCGCTGCCCGGCGTCGCATTGGCGGGCAATGGCAGGTCGTGGCCATGGGCAAGGCGGGTGACGGCGACGCGGATGGTGCTGGCGCTCATCGCAGACGCCGCGCGATGCGCTCGGCCAGGCGCCGGGCGACCTCGTCCTTGGCCAGCTTCGGCCAGGATTCGATGTCGTCGCCATCGATGACGTGGACGACATTCGCATCGCCGCCGAAAACGCCCATGTCCGACGACACATCATTGGCGATGATCCAGTCGCACCCTTTCTTCAGGCGCTTGGCTCTGGCGTTCTCGATCAATTTTTCGGTCTCGGCCGCGAAGCCGATCACCAGCCGCGGTCGATGATCCAGGCGTCGCGCCAGACTGGCGAGAATGTCCGGATTGGGCACCAGCGCGAGGTTCGGCGCCGCGGCGCCCTGCGTCTTCTTCAGCTTCTCGGGCGCCGGCTGCGCCACGCGCCAATCGGCGACGGCCGCGGCGCAGACGACGATATCGACCGGCAGCGCCGCCTCGCACGCCGCGAGCATCTCGACCGCCGTCTCGACCTGCACCACGCGCACGCCGGTCGGATCGTCGAGCCGCGTCGGCCCGGCGACCAGAATCGTGCGCGCGCCGAGCGCGGCCAAGGCGGCCGCGATCGCGTGGCCTTGCTTGCCCGAGGACCGGTTGGCGATGTAGCGCACCGGATCGATCGGCTCATGCGTCGGGCCGGAAGTCACCAGCGCGCTGAACCCGTCGAGCGGGCCTGGACCGCCGAGCCGGGTATCGATGGCGTGAAGAATCTCGGCCGGTTCGGCCATCCGCCCGATCCCGGTTTCGCCCTCGGCCAAAGCTCCGGCATTCGGCCCGACCAGCGCGAGGCCGCGCGCCACCAGCGTGGTGACGTTCGCTTGCGTCGCCGGAGCGTTCCACATCACGTGGTTCATGGCGGGCGCCATCAGGATCGGACGGTCGGTCGCGAGCAGCACGGTCGAGGCCAGATCGTCGGCGACGCCGAGGGTGATCTTGGTGATCAGATCGGCCGTCGCCGGCGCGACCACGATCAGATCGCAATCCCGCGCGAGCCGGATATGGCCGATCTCATGCTCATCGGTCAGCGAGAACAGATCGCTGAAGACGCGGTCATGGGACAAGGTCGACACCGAGAGCGGCGTCACGAATTCCTGGGCGGCGCGGGTGAGGATGCAGCGCACGCGCGCGCCGCGCTCGCGCAGCCGGCGGATCAACTCGAGGCTCTTATAGGCGGCGATCCCACCGGCGATCACCAGCAGGATGCGCTTTCCCTGGATCATCGACCGGGGAGCCTAGCGTAAAACACGATCACGCGAGGATTGCGGGACTGATGGGCGCAGCGCATCGCGTTACCAGACCAGCCGCGCGATCAACCCGCCCGCCACCGCCGCGAGGACGAGGCTCACCCAGCCGAACCCGCCGCGTCGCGTCAGGGCGGCGAGCGTGTCGCGGTCGAGACGCACGCCACCAGTGGCGATCAGACCGGCCGCACGCTCGAGGTTCTGGACCAGGACCGGCAGCGTATCGAGCCTGGCGAGCGCACCGCGTGCGAATTCCATCGCACGCGCCGCTGGCCCGCGATTGTCCTGCATCCACGACTCGATGAGCGGCCGGGCCAGTCCCCACATGTTGACGTCGGGATTGAGCGTACGGCCGACACCCTCGCAGACGAGCATCGATTTCTGCAGCAACAGCAGCTGGGGCTGCGTTTCCATCTGGAACTTCTCGGTCACTTCGAATAGCTGCGCGAGCAGCCGGGCGAGCGAGATGTCCGCCAGCGGCTTGCCGAAGATCGGCTCGCCGATCGCGCGCGCCGCCTGCATGAACGCGCCGGCATCCTGGTCGGCAGGGACGTAACCGGCGCGAAAATGGACATCGGCGACCATCTTGTAGTCGCCGACCAGAAACCCCAGGAGCATGTCGGCGAGATAGGCGCGCGTGGGTTGATCGAGGCGTCCGGTGATCCCGTAATCGACCGCCACCAGCGCACCGTCGGCCGCCACGAAGACATTTCCAGGATGCATGTCCGCGTGAAAGAACCCGTCGCGGAAGACCATCTTGAAGAACACGCGCGCGGCCGCCGCGACGATCACATCGGGATCGAGCCCGGCGGCGACCAGCAGCGCGCGCTCGTCGATGGGAATGCCCTCGACGCGTTCGGTCGTCAGCACGCGCCGGCTGGTCAGCGCCCACTCGATCGCGGGCACG
>JANNTF010000791.1:0-4257 GCA_031403455.1 Alphaproteobacteria bacterium
CTGCGCAGACGCTCGCGCAGATTCGGGAACAGCGTGAAGATCTGTTCGAGCGTCAGGCCGCCCGCCCGGACTTCCGGCGGCAGCAGGAGATTCTCCTCCACATTCAGCGAGGCGAAGATGCCGCGCTCCTCGGGGCATAGCGCGATGCCGGCGCGCGCGATGCGGTTGGACGGCCAGCCGATCGTGTCGTGGGCGTGGAACACGATCGAGCCGGTTCGCTTCGCCACCATGCCCATGATCGATTTGAGCGTCGTGGTCTTGCCCGCGCCGTTGCGCCCGAGCAGCGTCACCACTTCGCCTTCGCGGATGTCGAGATCGACGCCGTGGAGGATATGCGACTCTCCGTACCAGGCGTTCAGGCCCTTGACGGTCAGCATCGTGTCGAGAGCGGCGGCGTCACGCATGGGCGGTGCCCAGATAGGCTTCGACCACGCGCGGATCCTTCGAGACCTCGGCGTAATCGCCTTCCGCGAGAATCTCGCCGCGCGCGAGAACGGTGATGCGATCCGACAGCGCGGCGACGACCGAGAGATTGTGCTCCACGATCAGCACTGTGCGGTTGGCGGCGACCTTCTTCACGAGCGCGGTGATGCGCGCGACGTCCTCGTGAGTCATGCCCGCCGTCGGTTCGTCGAGCAGCATCATCTCTGGCTCGAGCGCCAGCGTCGTCGCGATCTCGAGCGCGCGCTTGCGCCCATAAGGCAGTTCGACCGCGACGGCATCGATAAATTCATTCAGCCCCACGGCGTCGATCAATTCCCGCGCGCGATCGTGGTAGCGCATCAGCACGGCCTGCGAGCGCCAGAAATCGAACGAGCCGCCGCGCGCGCGCTGCAGCGCGATGCGGACATTCTCGAGCACGCTGAGATGCGGGAACACGGCCGAGATCTGGAACGAGCGCACCAGCCCCATCCGCGCGATGTCGGCCGGCTTGGCCCGCGTGATGTCGCGGCCCTTGTAAGTGATGCGGCCCCTGGTCGGCGTCAGGAACTTGGTGAGGAGATTGAAGCACGTCGTCTTGCCGGCACCATTGGGCCCGATCAGCGCGTGGATCGAGCCACGGCGCACGCGCAGCGCCACGCCCTTGACGGCCACGAAGCCACGGAACTCCTTCGTGAGGTCTTCAGTTTCGAGTATCGACTCGACGCTCATGCGGGACGGGCTCGCGGTCGGGCGGCGGAATGCCGCGTCGCCTGCATATGCCCCACGCGGCTACCGCGCGTCAAAGCCCGGTCAGAACGCCGGTCGTTCAAGGCTTTCCGTCGCGCGCAGGATTTTTCGGGGATGGTGGGCGCTGTTGGGATTGAACCAACGACCCCCGCCGTGTGAAAGCGGTGCTCTGCCGCTGAGCTAAGCGCCCATCGACCCGAAAAATCGCGGGCGATATAAGAGCCGTCGTTCGACAGTGTCAAGAAACCCCGGCGTCGCGCAAGGCGTGACGATGGATGCGCAACCGACTGCACCAGGGATCGTCCATGATGTCACGCCTGCGCCGTTTCGCTCTGATCCTCGGCTTCCTCGCTGCCATGCCGGCGACGGCCCAGGAGCAGCGACGACTCACCATCGCCTATGACGTGTACACCGGCGGGCTGCAGGTCGTGGAATTCGGGCTCGATCTCACGCTCACGGCCGGCCGCTATGACGTGCTGACCCGGCTCAAGACCCGCGGCCTCTACGCCACCCTCGTTCCCTGGGAGCAAGTCAGCCGGGGAAGCGGTCAGGTCTCCGCGACCAAGCTGGCGCCGCTCAGCTACGAGCAGCGCGGGCAATTCCGCGGCCGCGAGCGGGTGGTCGAGATCGGGTACGCCAATGGCCAGGTCGCCGGTGTCCGGCTGGAGCCGACGGCGCTCGACGACAACGATCGCGAGCCCGTGCTCGACCACCAGCTTGCCGGCGTGGTCGATCCGCTGGCGGGCGTCCTCGGCCTCATCATCCGTGTCAACGATGGCGGTCATTGCGCCGGCCGCTATGAGGGTTTCGACGGCCGGCGCCGTTTCACCATCGAGTTCGTGGATCGCGGGATCGAGCGCGTCGAGGTTGGTCGGCCCGTGGCGTTCGCCGGCGACGCGCGCGGCTGCGACTTCGTGTATCGGCAGACCGGCGGGTTCATGCGGCGCGTGACCTGGGGCGTGGATCGTCAGCGCATTCCACAACTTGGCCGCCTCTGGCTCGCCCCGGTCGCGGCGCACCTGCCGATCGTGCCGGTGAAGATCGAGTTGGAGAGCAGCTGGGGTCGTACCATCGCGTCGATGCGCAAGCTCGCGCCGTGACCTTTGCTGAGTGAATTGCGCAGGTTCCACCGTCATAGGTCGTAAGAGTAAGTGACTTGGAAAGGATGATGGCCGTATGCCATTGCGCAGCCTCGTCGCCAAACCCTCAATCCCTGACGAAACATAAATGCCACGCAACACGACCGATCTCGCCGTCGTCATTCTCGCCGCCGGCCTCGGCACGCGGATGAAGTCCAGCCGTCCGAAAGTCCTGCATGGGCTCGCCGGCCGCCCGATGATCGGCCATGTGGTGGCTGCCATCGCGCCGTTGAAGCCCGCGCGCGTGGTGCTGGTGATCGGGCCGGAACCCGTGATGATCGATGTCGAGCGTGCGGCCCGCGCCGCGGCGCCGGGGCTGAATTTCTCGACGGTCGTGCAGCAGGAGCGCCTCGGCACCGGCCATGCCGTGAAGCAGACCAAGGCCGCGCTGGCCGGCCACCGCGGCGATGTCGTGGTGCTGTTCGGCGACACGCCGCTGGTGACCACGGACACGGTACGGCGCCTCATCCAGGCGCGGCGCCGGGCGAAGCACGCCGTCGTGGCGGCCGGGTTCAAGCCGGCGGATCGCAAACTCTTCGCACGGCTGCTGCTCGATGAGCGCGGTCGCCTCGATCGTATCGTCGAGGCGCGCGACGCCAGCGCCGCGGAACAGGAGATCGAACTCTGCAATGCGGGGCTGGTCGCGATCGACGGGGCGGTGCTGTTCGATCTGCTCGGGCGCCTGCGCAACGAGAACGTCAAGAAGGAGTTCTACCTCTTCGACATCGTGCGGCTGGCGGGTCAACGCGACCGCGTCTGCGGCCACGTGATGATCCCGGTCGACGACGCCTTCGGAGTCGATTCGCGCGGCGCGCTCGCCGAGGCGGAGGCGATGCTCCAGAAGCGGCTGCGCGACGCCGCGATGGAGAACGGCGCGACACTGGTGGCGCCCGAAACGGTGTTCTTCAGCTACGACACGCAGCTCGGCCGCGACGTCATCGTCGCGCCGCATGTCGTGTTCGGTCGCGATGTCCGGATCGGCGACGGCATCGAGATTCGCAGCTTCTGTCATCTCGAGGGATGCACGGTCGAGAGCGGCGCGACGATCGGTCCCTTCGCGCGCTTGCGACCGGGCGCGGCGATCGCCGCCGACGCGCATATCGGCAATTTCGTGGAGATCAAGGCGGCGTCGATCGAGCGTGGCGCCAAGGTCAACCACCTCACCTATATCGGCGACGCGCGCGTCGGCGCGAAGGCGAATGTCGGCGCCGGCACGATCACCTGCAACTATGACGGCTTCGAGAAATTCCATACCGACATCGGCGCGGGCGCATTCATCGGCTCGAACACCGCGCTGATCGCGCCGGTGAAGATCGGGGCCGGTGCCAATGTCGGCGCTGGCAGCGTGGTCACCGCCGACGTGCCGTCCGACGCATTGGTCGTTGCGCGCGGTGAGCAGCGGGTGATCGAGGGCTGGGCGGGTCGCTACCGCGCACGTCGGTCGGCGGAGAAGAGCGCCAAGCAAGACAAGAAGAAAGGCTGACGCAATGTGCGGAATCATCGGCATCATCGGCAAGAATGACGCCGCGCCTCTGTTGCTGGACGGCCTCAAGCGGCTCGAGTACCGCGGTTATGATTCCGCCGGCGTGGCGACCGTGCGCAACGGGACGATCGATCGTCGCCGCGCCGAGGGCAAGATCGCCAGGCTCGAGGCGGTGCTCAAGGCCTCGCCGCTGGCGGGCATGACGGGGATCGGCCACACGCGCTGGGCCACGCATGGCGTGCCCAACGAAACCAACGCGCATCCGCACGCCACGCATCGCGTCGCGGTCGTGCATAACGGCATCATCGAGAATTTCGCCGAGCTCAAGACGGAACTCACGGCCAAGGGGTGCAAGTTCGAGACCCAGACCGACACCGAGGTGTTCGCGCATCTCATCACGCTGCTGCTCGACGAGGGGCTGTCGCCGAAGGACGCGATGGGCCAGGCGCTCAAGCGCATCCACGG
>JANNTF010000792.1:0-1746 GCA_031403455.1 Alphaproteobacteria bacterium
GTCCTCGACCGGCGCGCTCTCGACCACCTCGCCCGCGTACATGACCGACACGCGATGCGCCATCCGCGCGACCACGCCGAGATCATGGGTGATCAGCAGGATCGCGAGGCCGAGCTCCTTCTGGAGATCGAGCAGCAGCCGCAGGATCTGCGCCTGCACGGTCACGTCCAGCGCGGTCGTCGGCTCGTCGGCGACCAGCAGCTCGGGCTCGCACATCAGCGCCATCGCGATCATCACGCGCTGGCGCAAGCCGCCGGAGAGCTGGTGCGGATATTGCCCGAGCCGCATGCCGGGCGAGGTGATGCGCACGCGCGCGAGCAGATCCGCGGCGCGCGCCATCGCCGCGGCACGGCTTCCACCGCGATGGCGCAGCATCACTTCGGCCATCTGCGAGCCGACCGTGTAGGCCGGGTTGAGGCTGGTCATCGGCTCCTGGAAGATCATCGCCATCCGGTCGCCGCGCAATTTCGACATCTCGCGCTCGGTGAGATCGCGCAGATCCTGGCCATCGAAGCGCAGGATCTCGGCACGGCGCGTGGCGTTGCGCGCGAGCAGCGCCATCAGCGCCAGCGCCGTGACCGATTTGCCGCAGCCGGACTCGCCGACCAGGCAATGCGTCTCGCCCTTGTCGACGCTCAGGGAAGCGCCGCGCACCGCGCTGATCTCGCCGAAATCGACCCGCAACCCGCCGATCTCGAGCAGCGCCGTCACGCCACGCGGCCCGTGCGTAGCAGGTCGCGCAAGCCGTCGCCGAGAAGATTGATGCCGAAGACCAGCACGAACAGCGACAGGCCGGGGATCATGATCACCCACGGGCTGAAGAACATGTAGTCCTTGGCCTCGGCGATCATCAGCCCCCAGGACGGCAGCGGCGGCGGCACGCCGAGTCCGAGGAAGGACAGCGCCGCCTCGAGCAGGATCGCCAGGGCGACCTCCAGCGTGGCGACGACCGCGAGCGGGCTCAGGATGTTCGGCAGGATCTCGCGCAATACGATGCGCGAGCGCGAACAGCCCGCGGCCCAGGCGGCGGCGACGAAATCGAGCGTGCGCACCTGCATCGTGGTGACGCGCGCGACGACCGCGAAACGGTCCCAGAGCAGCAAGCCGAGAGTGGCCACCACGACGGTGAGCGAACTGCCGACGAGCGAGACGACGGCGAGCGCCACCAGGATCAGCGGGATCGACAGCCTTGTCGTGATCGCGAACAGCACCGCGTCGTCGACGCGCCCGCCGAAGAAGCCGCCGATCACGCCGAGCGAGATCCCGATCAAGGCCGAGGTGAGCGTCGCCGTGACGCCGATGAGCACGGAAATCCGTGCCCCGAAGATCAGGCGCGAGAGATAGTCGCGCCCGAGTTGATCGGTGCCGAGCGGATTGCCGAGCACGCCGCCTTCCATCCAGATCGGCGGTACCAGGCGGCGCGAGAGATCCTGCGCGAAGGGATCATGCGGCACCAGCAGGGGCGCGAAGATCGCCGTGAACAGCGCGATGCCGACGACGATGGCGCCGATCAGCAGCCCAGCCTTGCGAAACGCCTTCACGACGCACGCAGCCGCGGATCGAGCACGGCATTGAGCAGATCGGCGCCAAGCGTCAGCACGATGTAGATGCACGCGAGCAGCAGCACGACCGCCTGCACGGTCGGGAAGTCGTTCTTGGAGATCGACTCCCAGGCGAGGTAGCCGACGCCGTGCAACGCGAAGACGGTCTCGATGACGATCGAGCCGCCGAGCATGAAGCCGAGCT
>JANNTF010000793.1:0-4519 GCA_031403455.1 Alphaproteobacteria bacterium
ATCGTCGGCACCACCTCGAAACGTCAGGCCGGAGATCGTGCTGAGGTTGATGAATGCATCCGCACCATCGTCCCCGCTGAAATTCAAGCCGTTGATGATTCCCAGCCCGCTCAACAGCGTGTCCGTACCGCCCATGCCGTAGAGCCCGTCATTGCCGGCGCCGCCCTTCAGCACATGGTCGAACTCGTTGGAGATGAAGCTGTCATCGTAGCGGCTGCCGACGAAGATCTCGATCGAGGAATGGGCGTCGGAGCCGGCGCCGCCGGTCGGTTGGAATCCGCGCAGCCACATGATCACGCTGACGCCGGCGGTGGCGCTGGCATAGGTCACTGTATCGGTGCCGTTGCCGCTACCGCCGATCACGTTCTCGATTCCCATCAGAGCGAAAGTCACGCTGGATCGGTTTCGGGATCGGTTTCGGATTCGGTCGGTAGCAGGACGAGCGCGCCGTCCAGGTTTGGATTTCGCGATGCCGAAACGCCTGCGAAACGTCTTTGCGCTGACAGGATTCGTGCCTACCCGGTACATTCTCTATTTTCGTGGTCCGACAGGGGTCGCGACGAGCTGAGGAGGGATGATGGCAACGACGGTAATCCGCGATGCCGCGTGGTTGATCGAGTACGACCGCGCCACGCAGACGCAGCGCTATCGCCGCGATGTCGATATCGCCTTCGACGAACGCGGCATTCGCGCGATCGGCAGGGTCAGCGAGCCGGCGGCGCGCGAGATCGACGGATCAGCGCTCATGGTGATGCCCGGTCTGATCAACATCCACGGCCATCCCGCGACGGCGTCGGCGGGCAAGGGCGTGATCGAGGAACTCGGCAATCCCAATCTCTACGGCAGCGGGCTTTACGACACCAAGGCGCCGTTCCGCATGACGGTCGACGGCTATCCGGCGTCCGAGACCAACGCGCTCTGCGAGCTGCTGCTCAGCGGCGTCACCACGCTGGTCGACATCCCCTTTCGCGGCTTCGACGGCTGGATCGACATCCTCGCCGCGAGCGGCATGCGGGGCGTCGCCGCGCCGATGTTCGCGTCGGCCCTCTGGTTCTCCAGCACCGGCCATGTCGTCGAGTACAAATGGGACGAGAAGGACGGCGTGCGGCAGATGGAAGCCGCGCTCAAGACGATCGAGGCGGCCGAAGCGCATCCCAGCGGCCGGCTCTCGGGAATGATCTACCCGGCGCAGATCGACACCTGCACGCCCGAGCTGATCCAGGAGAGCCACGCGATCGCCAAGCGCACCGGCCGGCTGTGGCAGATCCATGCCTCGCAGAGCCTGGTCGAGTTCCACGAGATGACGCGCCGGCACGGGCTGACGCCGATCCAGTGGCTCGCCAAGCTCGGTGTGCTCGGCCCGGAGAGTTCCATCGCGCATGCGATCTTCATCGACAGCAATTCCTGGACGCAATGGCACACGCGCCGCGATCTGGCGCTGCTCGCCGAGACGGGCACCAGCGTCGCGCATTGCCCGACGCCGTTCATGCGCTACGGCCACGCGATGGAGAGCGTCGGCGACTATCTCGCCGCCGGCGTCAACATGGGGCTCGGCACGGATTGCCATCCGCATGATCTCGTCATGGAAATGGGCTTGGCCGCGACGCTCGGCCGGGTGATGGCGCGCCGCCACGACCGCATCACCACGGGCCAGATCTTCGACATGGCGACGCGTGGCGGGGCGCGCCTGCTCAGGCGCGACGACATCGGCGGACTCGCGGTTGGCATGAAATCCGATCTCGTACTCGTCGACCTGACCGAGCCGGCGATGCGCCCGGCCCGCGATCCGCTGCGCAGTCTCCTCTATAGCTGCGGCAGCCGCGCGATCCGCGACGTCTTCGTCGATGGCACGCAGATCGTCGCCGGCCGCAAAGTGCTCACCCTCGACCACGAGGCGGCGATGGCGGAGATCGAGCGCCGGCAGCGCGACATCCTCGCCACGGCCCCGCAGCGCTGGCGCGAGAAGAAAAGCGCCGATGAACTCGCCCCGCTCAGCCTGCCGCTTGCCTGATCCTCGAGAGGAACCGCACCATGAAATTGCTGCTGACGACTGCCCTCGCCCTCGCCATCTCCCTCGGCGCCGAGGCGCAAGTGACGCTGCGCTCCGCGCCGATCGGCGATCTGCGCAACATCGATCCGGTCTGGACCACGGCCTATATCAGCCGCAACCATGGCTTCCTCGTCTTCGACACGCTGTTCGGTACCGATGCGGACGGTAAGCCGCAGCCGCAGATGGTCGAGAGCTGGGAGACCAGCCCGGACAAGCTCACCTGGCGCTTCACGCTGCGCGCCGGCTTGAAATGGCATGACGGCGCGCCGGTGCGCGCGATCGACTGCGTCGCCTCGCTGAAACGCTGGGGCGCCCGCGATGGCATGGGCCGCGCGCTGCTGGCCGCAAGCGAATCGCTGCAAGCCGTCGACGAGCGCAGCTTCGTCCTCAAGCTCAAATATCCGGTCGGCTTCGTGCTCGACGCGCTCGCCAAGGTCGACAGCGTGACGCCGTTCATGATGCCCGAGCGGCTCGCGCTCACCGATCCCGCGCAGCAGATCCCCGAGGCGATCGGCTCCGGCCCGTTCATCTTCCGCAAGGATGAATGGGTGCCCGGCGCCAAGGTCGTCTACGTCAAGAACCCCGACTATGTGCCGCGCGCCGAGCCGGCCTCGAACACCGCGGGCGGCAAACACGTGCATGTCGACCGCGTCGAGTGGCGCTACATGCCCGACTACGCGGTCGCCATCGCGGCGCTCAATGCCGGCGAGATCGACATGATCGAGAACCCGCCGCTCGATCTGATCAAGCTGATGCAGGCGAGCCCCGACGTGACCGTCGAACTCGTCGATCCGGTTGGCAGCCACGCCTTCGCGCGACCCAACCATCTTCATCCGCCGTTCAACAACCCGAAGATCCGCCAAGCCGTGCTGTACGCGATCAACCAGGAGCAGTTCCTGCGCGCGGCCTATGGCGATCGTCAGTACTGGAATGTCTGCCACGCCTATTTCACCTGCGGCTCGCCGCTCGAGACCAGGGCAGGCGCCGAGCCTTACGAGAAGCCCGACGCCAACAAGGCCAAGCAGCTCCTCGCCGAGGCCGGCTACAAGAACGAGAAAGTCGTCCTGCTCGTCTCGACCGACATCCCGCATCTCAATACCCACGCGCAGGTGATGGCGCGGGCGCTGCGCGGCATCGGCATCAATCTGGAGATGATCTCGACCGATTGGAGTTCGGTGGTCGCGCGGCGCACGTCCAAATCGCCGCCCGAGCAGGGTGGCTGGAACATGATGATCACCGCGAATGTCGCGACCGGCTTGCAGAGCCCGATCTCGAACACCTTCATCGCTGCGGCCTGCGAGCAATCCGTGTTCGGCTGGCCCTGCGACGCCAAGATCGAGGAACTGCGCCAAGCCTTCGCGCGGGCGACCGAGGCGAGCGACCAGAAGCGCATCGCCGAGGAGCTGCAGCGCCGTCTCTACGAGGTCGTGCCGTACTACATCCTCGGCCAGTATCGCGGCGTGACGGCGTACCGGAAATCGCTGACCGGCGTGCTGCAGAGCCCGGCGCGGCTCTACTGGAACATCCGGAAGGGCGGGTAAAGCCGCGGCGATGAGCGGCTACATCCTCGGCCGCTTGCTGGCGACGATTCCTGTGATGGCGGTCGTCACGCTCGTCGTCTTCTCGCTGCTCTATCTGGCGCCCGGCGATCCCGCCGCCGTGATCGCCGGCGATCAGGCCACGCAAGGCGAGATCGACGCGATCCGGGCCAAGCTCCTGCTCGATCGGCCCTTCCTCGAGCGGCTCGGCGCCTGGCTGGCGCGCCTCGCGCACGGCGATCTCGGGGTGTCGATCTTCTCGAACATCCCCGTCGCGACGCTGATCCGCCAGCGCCTGGAGCCGACCATCGCGCTGACGATCACCACGATGCTGATCGCCATCGCGCTGGCGCTGCCGATGGGCATCGTCGCGGCCTGGCGCGCGGGTCGATGGATCGACCAGTTCGTGATGCTGTTCGCCGTCCTCGGGTTCGCGGTGCCGGTCTTCGTCGTCGGCTACGGGCTGATCTGGCTCTTCGCCATCGAGCTGAAATGGCTGCCGGTGCAGGGCTATCGCAGCTATTCCGAGGGCTTCGTGCCGTTCCTGCGCTCGGTGGCGCTGCCGAGCCTGGCGCTCGGCCTGACCTACACCGCGCTGATCGCGCGCATCACCCGCGCGACCATGATCGAGGAACTCGCGAAGGATTACATCCGCACGGCACGCGCCAAGGGGGTTTCCGAATTCCGGCTGCTGACGGGTCACGCGCTCAAGAACGCCGCGGTGCCGATCACGACCATCATCGGCGTCGGCGTGGCGTTGCTGATCGGCGGCGTGGTCGTCACGGAAAGCGTGTTCGCGATCCCCGGCCTCGGTCGCCTCACGGTCGATGCGATCCTGCGCCGCGACTATCCCGTCATCCAGGGCGTCATCCTCGTCTTCGCCGGCGTCAAGGTGCTGGTCAATCTCGCCGTCGACCTGCTCTACGTCGCC
>JANNTF010000794.1:0-2857 GCA_031403455.1 Alphaproteobacteria bacterium
CGCCAATGTGGCGAAGTCGCGCTTCCTGGCCGCCGCCAGCCATGATTTGCGCCAACCGCTCCAAACCCTCGCGCTACTGCAGGGGCTACTGGCGACGAAGGTCGAGGGCGCGCCGGCGCAGAAGCTGATCACATTGTTCGACCAGACCTTGGCCGCCATGTCGGGGATGATCAACACGCTGCTCGACATCAACCAGATCGAGGCAGGCATCGTCCGAGCCGAGATTGTGGAGTTCCAAGTCAACGATCTTCTCGATCGCCTGCGGACCGAGTTCGCCTATCACGCGCAAGCAAAGAAGATTGTCCTGCGCGTCGCCACGTGTGGAGCCACGATTCGAAGCGATCCGCTCCTGCTGGAGCAGATGATCCGCAATCTGCTGTCCAATGCGATCAAATACACCAAAGACGGCAAGGTGCTGATCGGTTGTCGCCGGCGCGCCGGAAAATTGAGGATCGAGATCTGGGACACCGGCATCGGCATTGCCGCCAACGAGCTGAACGCGATCTTCGAGGAGTATCACCAGCTCGATAATTCCGCGCGCGAGCGCAGCCGCGGGCTCGGCCTCGGTCTGTCCATCGTTCAAGCCTTGGCGAAGTTGCTGAATCATCGGATCAGTGTCCGTTCACGTCCCGGCAAGGGCTCGGTCTTCGCCATCGAAGTCGCGCTCCCAGCCAGCGATATGACTAGCGACTCGACGATTGCGCTGCACGCACCGGACGATGAGCTGACCGTGGAGAAGCGGCGCACGGGCGAGATCCTGATCGTCGAGGACGACACCGATGTGCGCGCACTGCTCGAATTGCTGCTCAAGGAGGAGGGCCACCAGACGGTATCGGCGCATGACGGCGACGCCGCGCTCGACCTGGTGGCACGAGGAATGATCCGACCCGATCTGATCCTTGCCGACTACAATCTGCCCGCCGGCTTGAATGGGCTCCAGCTGACGGACAAGCTGCGCGAGCTCCAGCAGCATCAGATTCCCACGATCGTGCTGACCGGCGACATCAGGACGGCGACCTTGCGCGAGATCGCGGCGCATAATTGTGTCCGGCTCCACAAGCCAGTGAAGTCAAAGGAACTGAATCTCGCGATTCAGCGCCTCCTGACGCCCGGACATACGCCCCTATCGACGCATCTACCGCGCCCGGAAATGCCGGCTGGCGATCCGGCATCCGCCGTGATCTTCGTCGTCGACGACGACAGCAACATACGCGAGGCCATCCGGGCCGTGCTCGAAGCTGATGGCCACATCGTGGAGACGCATGCCACGGGCGAGTCCTTCCTCCAATCCTATCACCCCGGGCGCGAGGCCTGCCTCTTGATCGATGCGTATCTGCCGGGATTGAGCGGGATCGAATTGCTGCAGCGACTGAAGCAGGCCGGCCATCGCCTCCCCTCGATCATGATCACCGGCAACAGCGACGTGCCGATGGCGGTCACAGCCATGAAGGCGGGCGCTTCCGACTTCATCGAGAAGCCGATCAGCCGCAGCGAGTTGCTCGCCAGCGTTTCGCGCGCGCTCGAACAATCCCGTGATATGGCCAAGCTGGTGGCCTGGAGAACGGATGCGGCGCGCCGCATCGCGCGCCTCACGCCGCAGCAGCGCCGGATCATGGATCTCGTCCTCGCGGGAAACCCGAGCAAGAACATCGCCGCGGATCTCGGCATCAGCCAGCGCACGGTCGAACATCACCGCGCGGCGATCATGAGCCGCACCGACTCGCCATCGCTGCCGGCGCTGGCACGCCTGGCGCTTGCCGCCGCGGAGAGCGGCGCGAACGAACCGAGTAGGTAGTTTCCGAGCCTCCTACGACCGAGCCAGTGGTTGGTAGCGTGATGATTGGAGAAACTCATGAAGCCTGAACGGAACAAGCTCTTCTTTTCAGTGCGACAGGCGGTCCTCAGCGGCTTGGTGATCGGTGCCCTTCTCGGCGTCATCGCCGAGACGGTCGCGCAGCTCAGCGCGCCGGATGCGGTGGCCGCACAAATCCTGCCTTCACCCTAGGCGATCGCGCCGCACGCTCGGCCCGCGACGCCGTTCGTCACCTCGCCTCTCATGGGTTGATCGTGACGGCGAGCGCGCGTTGCATGGCGCGGGCAAGGTCCGAATCGCGAAACGGCTTCTCGACGACTTCGGCGTCGGGCTTGGACTCGCGAAGCGTCGCAACATCGCCACTCATGAAAACATGTGGAATGGGCATAACACGCAGGATCTTCTCGACGGCCGATACCCCGCTCCCTGCCGCCAACCGGGCGTCGACGATCATCAGATCGGGTCTATGACGAACGGCCGCAGCGATCGCTGATTCCTCGGTCGCCGCGGTCGCGCAAACCACATGCCCCATTCCCTCAAGCACGTCGACCAGAAGCATGGCAATGATGGCCTCGTCCTCGATCACCAGGATGCGCAGGGCCGTCATCGCGCCGCCTCACGCCGATACAGTGCGTCCGGCGCAAACTGTTGGTTGCGTACCGACTGCATGTTTGGGCCCCCTACAAACCGTGACTGCAGCGAAAGACGCCAGCGGGCTGCTTGGCCGACGACACGACGTCAATTCGGATTGGATCTGCATGTTGTGAGCATAGCCGGCCGCCAGCGTCTGGCGCAGCATCGTAATCTACGTAGCGCCTCGTGACAGCCATCGAGTCGCGCTGATACGACGAACGCATGCACCTGATCGCCCATGGAACCCGCGCGTCGCGCCTGCGTTCAGTTACTCCTGGCTCGAGGCACGCAGCATGAACCGGCTCAAGATTCGTCACTATTCGAGCTTCACCTACGCCGTTCCGGTGACGCTCGGGGCCCATCGGCTGATGCTCCGCCCGCGCGATAGTCACGTCTCGCGGCTGCTGGATG
>JANNTF010000795.1:0-3384 GCA_031403455.1 Alphaproteobacteria bacterium
GCCGATGACGCTCAGCTTCGTGCTCGGCGCGGTGGCGACATTCGTGCGCTCGGATCTCAAATTCCCGGAGCCGTTCTACACGGCGCTGTCGATCTATCTGCTGCTCGCGATCGGCCTCAAGGGCGGCGCCGCGCTCGCCGTCGCGCCGCTGGCCGACGTCACGGCGCCGATGCTCGCGGGCGTCGCGCTCGGCGTCGCGATCCCGCTCTGGGCATTCGCCGCGCTGCGACGCATCGGCCGCTTCTCGAACGTCGACGCCGCCGCCCTCGCCGCGCATTACGGCTCGGTCTCGGCCGTCACCTTCATCGCAGCGCTGGCCTACGTGCAAAGTCTCGGACATCCCGCGGAAGGCTTCATGCCCGCGGTGCTCGCGATCATGGAAGTGCCGGCGATCATCATCGGCTTGATGCTCGCGCGCGAGGGACGACAGGGCGCCGCGTGGCGCAGCGCGTTGCGCGAGATTCTGGTCGGGCGATCGATCCTGCTGCTTGCTGGCGGCTTGATCATCGGAGTCCTCGCCGGCCCGCGCGGCTACAAGACCGTCGCGCCATTTTTCGCCGATCCTTTCCAGGGCGCGCTGTGCCTGTTCCTGCTCGATCTCGGGATGGTCGCTGCGCAGCGCATCCGCGATGCGCGCCAGGTCGGCGCCTTTCTGATCGTCTTCGCGATCGCGGCGCCGCTGATCAACGGCGCGGCAGGAATCGTCGCAGGCTGGGCTGCGGGGTTGTCGCTGGGCGGCGCGGCGGTGCTTGGTACGCTGGCGGCGAGTGCGTCCTACATCGCCGCGCCCGCCGCCGTGCGCCTCGCGCTGCCGGCGGCGAACCCCGGCTACTATCTGACGGCCTCGCTCGCGATCACCTTTCCGTTCAACCTCGTCATCGGCTTGCCGCTCTATGTCGCGATGGCGCGCCTGCTATACGGGTGACCGGGATGCCCAACACAAGATTCAAGCTGGTCGTGATCCTCGCCGAGCCGGAGCTCGCCGATCGCCTCGTCGACGAGGTTAAGGCGCTCGGCGCGCGCGGCTATAGCCGCTACGAGGGTTTCTCCGAATGGCGGCGCGGGCGCGGTCCGGACGACGCGCCGGGCCCGCATGACTGGCAGGGCACGCATACGCGCATCGAGACGGTCGTGCGCGCGGAGCTGGCGCAAGCGATCCTCGATCGCCTCGCCGAGGCGTATTTCCAGCACTACGCCGTATTCGCCTATGTCGTCGATGCCGGGATCAGCCGGCGCGACAAGTATCTCTGAGCGCCAATCACTCCTCGTCGACGGGCACGCCGGGTAGCTGCTTGGCCGTGCGAATCGCGAGCGCGGATTTCACATGGCTGACATTGGGCGCGGTCGTCAGCTGGCGCGTGAGGAAGGTCTCGTAGGCCTCCCAATCCTCGGCCACGACCTTGAGCAGGAAATCCGTTTCGCCCGCCAGCATGTGGCACTCGCGCACCTGCGGCCAGGTATTGGCCAATTCGGTGAACGCGCGCAGATCGGTGTCGGCCTGGCTCGACAGCCCGACCTGCGCGAAGACCATGATGTTGTAGCCGAGCGTGGTGGGCGCGAGATCAGCGTGATAGCCGCGGATCACGCCGGCCTCTTCGAGCGCGCGCACGCGGCGCAGGCAGGGCGGCGGCGAGAGCCGGACACGCTGGGCGAGCTCCACATTCGTCATCCGCCCATCCGCCTGCAATTCGCGCAGGATGTGGCGATCGATCTGGTCGAGCTTGGCACGGGCCAACTTCATTCTCCGAAAGGCGGGTTCGTCATGGCGAATTCTGTAGCGAAACTGCGTTGTGGCGAAACTATATTCCACGACGATCGGCCGCCAAAGCTTTCACCCCCGTTTCCACCGATCCCGAAACGCCCCTCCCGATGCCGCCTCGCTCGACCTGGATCCTGACCGAAGGCCTCGCGGGCACCGAGGCGCCATGCCGCGGCCTCGCCCGTGCGCTGGGCGTCGAGCCGGTGCTCAAGCGCGTGCGCGTGCGTCAGCCCTGGGATTCCCTGCCGGGCCGGCTCTGGATCCAGCCGCTCGCCGCGCCGACGGGCGATAGCGATCCGCTCACGCCGCCATGGCCGGATCTGCTGATCTCCTCGGGCAACGTCGCCGCCCCGCTGGCCCTCGCGATCAAGCGGGAAAGCGGCGGAGCGACGCGAGTCGTGCACTTGCAGAACCCGAAACTACGGCTCGACCGTTTCGACCTGGTGATCGCGCCGCGCCATGACGCGATCTCGGGCGCCAACGTGGTGACGACGCGCGCGACGCTGCATGGCCTGACGCCCGAGTCGATTGCCGGAGCGGCCCAAGACTGGGCGCCGCGATTGCACCATCTCAAGCGGCCGCTGGTCGCCGTGCTGATCGGCGGCTCGAATCGTCGCTTCGAGCTCACGGCAGAGCGGGTCGGCACTCTCGCCGGCGAGTTGCGGGCGCTGGTGCGCGACCACGATTTCGGCCTGGCCGTGACGCCGTCCCGGCGCACCGGCGCGGCCAATACCGCGTTGCTGCAGGCGGAACTCGGTCCCGCCGGCGCATTCATCTGGGACGGCGTGGCGCCGAACCCTTATCTCGGGCTGCTCGCGCTGGCGGATTTCATCCTGGTCACCCAGGACTCGGTCTCCATGATCTCCGAGGCGATCGGCACCGCCAAGCCGGTCTATTGGATCGCCCTGCCCGGCAAGTCGCGCCGCCTGCAGCGTTTCGTGGACGAGCTCACGGCCGATGGCGTGCTCCGGGAGTTCCGCGGCCGTCAGACGCCGCTCGAAACCTGGTCCTACACGCCACCGGACGACACGGCGCGCGCGGCGGCGGAGATCCGTCGGCGTTTCGGCTGGTGAAACGCCGGCCACGGTGCTTGCTCGCGAGCGGCGCACTCCGTAGTTTCCGCGCTCTCGATTCAGCGCTTCATGCAAGCGAGTAGGCGCATGCCCCAGATCCATCGCAGCAAAGTGGTCATTCTCGGTTCCGGCCCCGCGGGCTATACGGCCGCGATCTATGCCGCGCGGGCCAATCTGGCGCCGCTGCTGATCCGCGGGATGCAGCCCGGCGGGCAGCTCTCGATCACGACGGATGTCGAGAATTACCCGGGCTTTGCCAAGGCGATCCAAGGCCCGTGGCTGATGGACCAGATGGCCGATCAGGCGACGCATGTCGGCACGATTCTGATCGAGGATCTGATCGTCGCCGTCGACCTCAAGAACCGGCCGTTCAAGCTCGTCGGCGATTCGGGCGACGTCTACGAGGCGGAGACGCTCGTCGTCTGCACCGGCGCGCAGGCGCGCTGGCTCGGCCTGCCGAGCGAGACGCGGCTCCGCGGCGCCGGCGTTTCGGCGTGCGCGACCTGTGACGGGTTCTTCTTCAAGGGGCGCCCGGTCGCCGTCATCGGCGGT